>JAFDCW010000450.1 GCA_019312705.1 Deltaproteobacteria bacterium | reverse complement strand
GTCGACGCCCACCGCGCCGCGGTCGACGACGAGGTGCTGGTAGGCGGCGGCGAGGTGCACGTCGCGGGCGTGGGAGCCGAACTGGGTGTAGACGTGGTGGGTGAGCTCGCCGACCGTGAGCACGTTGTCCCGGGGGCTCGCGTCGGCGCCGCCCTCCATCGCAACCCGGAGGAAGTAGCTGAGGTAGCCGCCGGCCTGGAACTGCCCCGCGACCGCCGAAAGCACATCCTCTTCGGAGGAGAAGAGCCCGACGCGGCCGGGCCGCGTGATGATGTCCTTGGCGAAGCCGCCGGAGTGACACGAGTCGAGGGCGACGAGGGAGATGCGCGCCGGTATCGCGTCGAAAAGCGTGCCCATCTCGTCGTCGAGGAGGTGGCCGTCGTAGACGGCGAGGTACTCGTCGACGCCATCGATTTCGCGGGGGTCGTTCGAGGAGCTGGTCTGCCCCCCGTGCCCTGAATAGAAGAACACGAAGACGTCGTCTGGGCCCATCTGGCCCGCCATGCGCTGCATGCCCTGGCGAATGTTGCCGGTGGTCGCCTGGGAGTCGGTGAGCACGATCTGCTGTGCCGCCGGGAGCAGCCCCTGGGTGTGCAGGGTCTCGGCGAGGCGGGTCGCGTCGTTGGCGCATTCGGGCAAGTCGTTTCCGTTGCCCGGGTAATCACTGATGCCCGCGAAGAGCCCCCAGACACGTCCGCCCTGGGCGTTGCCACCACCGCCGCCGGCGGCAACCGGCCGGGGCACGGCAGCCCCGGCGCTCCGGCGGAGGGTCCACCGTCCGGTTTCGCCGGGCTGATAGCTGGTGACGAGGATGGCGTAGGCCCCGGCCTCGGCCGACGGGATGTCGACACCGGAGTTGGTGGAGCCGCTGGTGAGGTCGTCGTTGTCGAGCTGCCGCCCGCTCGGCGTGCGCACGATGAGGTACGTATCGAAGTCGCTCGACTCGAGGCGGAGCTGGACCGATTGGCCCGGCGTGAACGTCATGCTCGTATTGTCGCGGAATTCGCCGCTGTCGAGGGTCGAGTCGCCTCGGGCGAGGCGACCCGTCACGACATTGCCGGACGCCGGGGTCGGGGTGGGCGTGGCGACCTGAGTATTGGGCGCCGCCGCTCCCCCGGTGCCTGCGCCCGCAACCACGAGTTCGTAGGCGCCGCTCTCGCCGGGCTGGTAGCTCGTCACCGAGATGCGGAACTCGCCGCCCTCGGAGACAAACTGGAGCTCCGCGTTGGTGCCGTTGGGCCCGTCGTCGTTCTGCTCCTGACGCCCGTTCGGCGAGTTCACGATCAAGTAGGTGTCGAACTGGCTCGAGTTCGCGGTAAAGGTGACGGTCCGACCGGCGGGCACGGTCACGCGGTGCTCGTCGAAGAATTCGCCGCTTTGAAGCTGGCTGTCGCCCTGGGCGAGGTTGCCGCGCATGACCCGAGAGCCGCCGCCGGCCGCCGCGGCGCCCGCGCCGGCGGTGGCGACCGCACCGTTGCCGATGACCGCCTGGGCGCCGGCGGCCACGTTGACCACTCGGGCGCCGCCCCGAGACACGGCGAGGCGGTAGTCCCCGCGGTCCGTATCCCGGTAGGCCGTAGCCACGACGCGGTACAGGCCGGCGGTCGGTGCCGTCATCTCGAGGCGACTGTTGAGGGTGCCGCCGAAATCGTCGTTCTCCCAGTACTGCCCCCCCGGACCGACCACCATCACATAGGGATCGAAGGCCGAGGTTTCGAGCTGAACCGTGAGCTCGGTGTTCGCCGCCCCGACGGTCAGCGCGTAGACGTCGGCGGGCTCACCTGACGGCAGGGAGCCGTCACCGTCGGCGAGGGCGCCGTCGAGGGGTTGATTCAAGCTGATCGGTGCGGTGCCGGCCCCGGTCGGAAGCTGGTGGTCGGCCCGGGCGAGGGTGGGCGTGGGCGGCCCCGCGGACCCGGCGACTGCAACCTCGTAGGCCGCGGACTGACCCGCCGACGGCGACATGACCTGGACCCGGTGCACACCCCCATCGACGAGGCTCCACGCTCCGCCATCGCCCTGCCAGACCGGCTGGCCCGCCGGGTCGACGACCGCAATCTGGGGCAGGACCTGTCCCCGAGCATTGACGCGGAGGAGCCCCGGGCCTTGCACTAGGACGGTGTCGTAGTGACGGCCATCGGGTAGCGCGGGGTCGGCGTCGTTGAGATCTCCGTCGACGGTCTGCCCCGCCACGAGGACCGTATCCGCGGCGCCCCCGACGGCGACCCGGCGCACGAGCAGGCGATACGCTCCGGTGCCATCGCCCCCATGGCTGGTCACGGCGACCTTGATGGTGGCGGCTGCGCGTAGTTCGAGGGAGAGCTGAGAGTGCTCGTGACTGCCCTGGAAGTCGTCGTTGCTCATGGTGAAGCCATCCGGCGTCGTCACGTGCATCAGAGGATCGAAGGCCCCGGAGCTGAGGGTGACGACGTAGGTCCCGGGCTGATCGAGGGTCACGTCGTAGCGCTCGACGATGGCCGCCCCGATGTGCTCGTCCTCCTGGGTGATCTCCCCATCCTGGCTGAACACCACGGATACATCGGCCTCGGACTCTCCGGGCCCACTCGTGACGTCGTTCGCGCTCTGCTGGCAGCTTCCGCAGCTGGCGAGGAGGGGCAAGACGAGAACACAGGCAACCCGGGTCACCCGGGTCACCCGGGTCACCCGGGTCACCCGGGTGACCCGGGATACGGCAGAAACGACAGGCTTGCATTCGCTCACGGGGAACCTCGAAATCAGCTTCCGAGCCCGGGCGTCCCCATGACGCACGGCGGCCCGGCGGCGTCGGCCCCCAATCGTGCCTCAGAGGCCACCTCGGAGGGAATAGACTAGATGGTTTGCGTACCGGTTTACGGAGCTGGGGGCCGTTTGGCGCCCTCCCGGGGCGGCGCGAGGCGAGGCCCGACAATCCAACGGGGATTGTCCCCATGTGTGAGTGTTCCAACTTGCCACACTGGCATCCCTCGCGTAGAGCCCCAAGGATTCACGCGTTCAGCAAGGCCGGACATGCCCGATACGAATGTTGAGACCCCCGCGCGGGAAACCGTTGATTCCGTTGTCATTCGATTCGCCGGAGACTCAGGCGATGGGATGCAGCCGACCGGCACCCAATTCACGACGACCAGCGCCCTCGCCGGGAACGACCTGGCGACCTTCCCCGACTACCCGGCGGAGATCCGGGCGCCGGCAGGCACGCTGCCCGGGGTCTCGGGGTTCCAGGTCCACTTCTCGAGCCAGAGCGTCTTCACCCCCGGTGACGCCCTCGACGTCCTGGTCGCGATGAACCCGGCGGCCCTCAAGAGAAACCTCGCGGACGTTCGCAAGGCCGGGACCGTAATCATCGACACGGCGGGGTTCTCGAAGAAGAACCTCGAGAAGGCCAAGTACGAAACCGACCCGCGCGAAGCCGGCGACCTCGAAGGCTATGATCTCGTCGAGGTCGACATCACCGACCTGACCTTGAAGTGCCTCGAGGACTTGAAGATGAACAACCGCGATGCGGTTCGTTCGAAAAACATGTTTGCCCTCGGCCTCGTCTACTGGATGTTCGGCCGCTCGATCGACCACACCCTCGAGTTCCTCGAGTCGAAGTTCAAGAACAAGCCCGGCGTCCTCGAGGCCAACCAGCGCGTCTTGAAGGCCGGCTACCACTTCGGCGAGACGACCGAGACCTTCCGTCACGTCTACGAGGTCAAGGCCGCCTCCCACGAGCCCGGCGTGTATCGCAACATCTCCGGCAACGAAGCGATGGCCTATGGGCTCTGCGCGGCGGCCGAGCTGAGCGGTCTCGACCTCTTCCTCGGAAGCTACCCGATTACCCCGGCGTCGGCGATCCTCCACTACCTGTCGAATCAGAAGGCCCTCGGAGTTCGCACCTTCCAGGCCGAGGACGAGATCGCCGCGGTATGCGCGACCATCGGTGCAGCCTTTGCCGGCTCCCTCGCGGTCACCACGACCAGCGGCCCGGGCATCGCCCTCAAGGGCGAAGCGATCGGCCTCGGCATGATGTACGAGCTGCCGTCCATCATCATCAACGTTCAGCGCGCCGGGCCCAGCACCGGCATGCCGACGAAGACCGAGCAGGCGGACCTGCTCCAGGCCCTCTACGGGCGCCACGGCGAATCACCCATCCCGGTGATCGCCGCCTCGACCCCGGGCGACTGTTTCTTCGCGGCCGTCGAGGCCGCCCGGGTCGCGTTGAAATTCATGACGCCGGTCATGGTGCTCTCGGACGGATACATCGCGAACGGCGCCGAGCCGTGGCTCATCCCGAAGGTCGACGAACTCCCGAAAATCGAGGTTACCCAAAGGACCGAGACGGTGGGCTTCCATCCCTACCTCCGTGACGACCACCTCTCCCGTCCCTGGGCCGTTCCCGGAACCAAGGGCCTCGAGCACCGCCTCGGCGGCATCGAGAAGCAGCACATTACGGGCAACGTCAGCTACGACCCCGAGAACCACCAGTTCATGAGCGAGCTTCGCCGTGACAAGGTGCTCAAGGTCGCAGACGATCTTCCCGCGACCGAGATCTTCGGTGACGACTCGGGCGACCTGCTCGTCGTCGGCTGGGGCGGGACCTACGGGTCCATCCACCAGGGCGTCGCTCAGATGCGCGAGCGTGGACACAAAATCGGCCACGTGCACCTGCGCTGGATCAGTCCCTTCCCGAAGGACCTAGGAGACATCCTCGGCCGCTACAAGCGGATTCTCGTCCCCGAACTGAACCTCGGCCAGCTCTCGAGGGTGCTGCGCGCCGAATACATGGTGGACGTGCAGCCCTATACGAAGATCCAGGGGCAGCCGTTCCGGGTCAGT
>JAFDCW010000449.1 GCA_019312705.1 Deltaproteobacteria bacterium | reverse complement strand
CCTCGAAGGAGCCCGTTTCGAAGACCTTCTCGAAGGCCAGAAGGTTTCTTTCGACGCCGGCGAAGGCCCGAAGGGCCCCCGCGCCGAAAACGTCCGCCCTCTCTAGGGTTGACGAGCGCCTCGTGCGCTAGAGGAAAAGGGTCGACTTCGGTCGGCCCTTTTTTTGTCCGTCGCATGGCGACGGCGTCGACCACTCTGTCCTCGGAAAATTCCAAGCGCCGACTGCGGCGAGCGGTGACGCCCACTCACGCCACTCGCCGGCTTACGTCCTCGGCGTCCCCATTGGCTTGGTGCCATTCGGCGAGGCGTTTGAGGCCTTCGTCGAGGGTGACTGAAGGGCGGTAGCCGAGGTCGTTTTTGGCGGCGGAGATGTCGAACCAGTGGGCGGTCATCATCTCGCGGGCGACCCATCGGGTCATGCGAGGCTCGCCTTCGCGACGGAAGAGCGTGTGCAGTTTTTCGAAGACCCAGCCGGCGGTGACGGCGGCGCGGGGTGAGACGCTGCGGGCGATCGGCGGTTCACCGACCGCCGTAAGCATGTGGTCGATCATCTTCCAGATCGAGATGGGCTGGCCCGAGGAGACGAAGTAGGCCTTGCCGGCGACCTTCGATGCGGTGTCGTGACCGGCGCGCAGGGCCTCCATGGCGAGCAGGTGAGCTTCGGCGGCGTCGTCGATGTAGGTCACATCGACGAGCTTCTCGGGGCCGCGAATCTTCCGGAGCTGTCCGCCGCGGCTGCGCTCGACGAGGCGCGGCAGGATGCTCGTATCGCGGGGGCCCCAAATCAAGTGGGGGCGCAGAGCCACGCACTGGAGCCCGTCGCCATTGGCCGCGAGGACCAGGCGTTCGGCCTGGGACTTGGTCTCGGGGTAGTACGCCTCGAAGTGGCCCGGGTAGGGCGTGCTTTCGTCGACGCCGTCCATGTCGCTGCCGTCGAAGATGACGCTCGGCGACGAGGTGTAGACGAGGTTCTGGATGCCGTGGTCTCGGCACGCCGCGAGCACGTTTTGTGTGCCGACCACGTTGGTGCGATGGAAGTCTTCGTAGGCTCCCCAGGAGCCGGCCTTGGCGGCGATGTGGTAGATGGCCTCGCATCCCTCGGCGGCGCGGGTGACGTCGTCAGGGTCGCCGAGGTCACCGCGAAACTGCTCGACTCCGAGCTCGCCGAGCTCGGGATAGTCACCACGCGAGAAGCTGCGCACGGTCTCGCCGCGGCCGACGAGGAGTCGGGCGACGGCGCCGCCGAGGAAGCCCCCGGCACCGGTAACCAGGACCGTCATCGGCTTCGCTTCTGGGCCCACACCGTGAGCTTCTCGCGAAAGATCTTGGCGTTGTGGCGCACGTCGACGGGGAAGCTCGGGTGGTAGAGCACCGTGGTGATCCGCCGGGTACGATCGTGGGCCTCGCCCAGAGCGAGCAGCTCCCGGGTCAGCGCGTCGGACGGCTTCTTGCCCTCCTCGAGCTCGACACAGAGCACCGCGCGTTTCTTTCCCGGCTCATTTCCCGGGGCCTCGACACCCACCAACGCCGTCCGGAAGACCGCCTCATGGGCATTGAAGATCGCCTCGCAGGGGATGGTAAATAGCGTCTCGCCATCGAGTTCGACGCGGTGCGCCTTGCGGCCGCACATCCAGACCCGACCCTGGTCGTCGAGATAGCCAACATCGCCCATCCGGTGCCGGAACGTCCCGTCGGCGCAGGGGATCTTCGCGAGGCGGTTCGATTCTTCGCGCTTGAAGTAGGCCCGACTCACGACCGGGCCCTTCACCACCAGCTCGCCGATGGTGCCCGTTGGCACCGCGAGGTCGTCGCTCCAGGTGTCGATCGCCTCGTCGGTTATCCCGATCACTCGAACGTCCATGCCCTCGACAGGCACCCCGACGCAGACGCCGGCGCCGGCGCTGGTTTGTTGTCCGGTCTCCTCGAGGATTTCGCGACTGCCGATGCGCGTCGTGGGCAATGACTCGGTGGCGCCGTAGGGGGTGAGGATTTCGGCCTCGGTGTCGAGGTGCCGAGTGAGGCGCTCGAGGGAAGCGACGGAGGCCGGAGCCCCCGCGGAGATGACCCGCCGGAGGCTCGGCATCTCGACCGCGTGGTCGTCGGCGTAGCGCCCGATGAGGTTCACCAAGGCCGGCGAGGCGAACATGTTGGTGCACTCGAAGTCGTGGATGGCCCCGATCAGTTTCTTGGGGTCGGATGCCCCGGGGCGGCTCGCGTCCATCTCGGGGACCACCGACGCCATGCCCAGGGCCGGGCCGAAGAGGGCGAAAAGCGGGAACGTCGAGAGGTCGACCTCACCCGGCTCGATGCCGAAGGCCGTGCGCAGGGAGTCGATCTGAGCGGTGAACATGCCGTGGGTATAGAGCACGCCCTTCGGCACCCCGGTGCTGCCGCTGGTGAAGAGGATCGCCGCGAGCCCCTCGGGCTCGCTCGCCTCGACCTCGAACGTCCCCTGTGGAGCCGCGGACACCAGCCGCTCGTAGCGATGACCACCCCAGAGCGGCCTCGGTCCGACGGACACGTGTACCCGCAGGGTTTGCCGGGCCCATCCGAAGAGCAGGCGGGCGACGTGGGCTTTGGGTACACCGATGAAGGCCTCGGGCTCGGCCTCGGCGAGGCACTGGCCGAGGTTCTTGATGCCCATGCCCGGGTCGACCATGACCGGCACGGCGCCGAGCTTGAAGAGCGCGAAGGTGATGGCGAAGAACTCCGGGCTCGGAGTCACCATGAGCACCGTGCGCATGCCCTTCGTGACCCCCGCCGCGGTGAGGGCGTGGGCCGCCCGGTCGCACATGGCGTCGAGCTCCCCGGCGGTGATCCGGGTGTAGCCGCCGCCCTTCTTCGCGACCGCGACCGAGAGCGCGTCGGGCTGCTGAGCCGCCATGATAGGTAGCCATCCGGAGACGTTCACCGGATTGCTCGCGGAGTGGGTAGCGCTTTCGGTCATGCGGTCGGGTGTGCTTCGAGGAAGGTCGAGACCAGGGGGATGACGTCCTCGGGGGCGTCTTCGAGGATGTAGTGCCCAGCGTCGTCGAAGCGGTGCACCTCGGCGTCGGGAAAACGCCGAATCCATTCGTCGAGGAAGTGCACGTCGAAGACGAAGTCCTTCATGCCCCAGAGCAGCAACATAGGCACCCCATTCAGGCCCTCGAGCTTGTCGGCGGTGGCGTTGATCAGGGGCCAGGTCGGGTGCGCCTTGCTGAGGGGGATGTCTTCGACGAAGCGCTGCACCGCGATGCGGTTTTCCCAGGAGTCGTAGGGCTCGAGGTAGCCCGCCGCGACCTCCTTGGACATCTTGGTGCGGGTCACGCAGTACTTCACCGCGCCCTTGGAGAACGCGTTCAGGCCCCTGACCAGCACCGTGCCGAGGCCCGGCGTCCGGGCGAGGGCGATCTGCATCGGGAAGGGCTTGGACTCCGGCAACGGAAACGCGCTCGTATTGAGCAGGACTAGGCGTTCGATGCGTTCTGGGTTCTGCGTTGCCCAGGTCATGCCGATCATGCCGCCCCAGTCGTGGAGGACTAGGGTGACCTTGCCGATGTCGAGGGAGTCGATGAGCCGGCCGAGGTCCTCGACGCGGCGCTCGAGGGTGTACTCGTAGCGAGAGTCGTCGGGTTTGTCCGACCGCCCGCAGCCGATGTGATCGGGCACGATGGTGCGGTACTGGCCGCGCAGTGCCAGGACCAGGTCGCGGTAGTAGAACGACCACGACGGGTTGCCGTGCACCATCACCACCGGGGCGCCCTCGCCCTCGTCGAGGTAGTGGTAACGGAGGCCGTCGAGGTCGAGGACCTTGCCTTCGAAGGGGTAGAGCTCGTTCACCATTCGACTCCCAGCATCGTGCAGTTGAGGCCCGATCCAATCCCGAGCAAGCCGACCCGGTGGCCGGCTTCGAGGAACTCGCGCTCTCCCGCGAGGGCGGCGGCGATCGGGAGGGCGACGGTGCCCGTGTTTCCCAGGTACTCGTAGGCGACGAAATCGTGTTCTTCGGGTACGCCAATCGACCGGAGGATCGTCTCGCGATGGCTGCGCCCGACCTGGTGGCACACGGTGCGCTCGACGCCCTTGGTCCACCCGAGCTCGTCGAGGAAAGCGCGCCAGGTGTCCTGGCCCAGGGCGACCCCATGCTCGAGGACTTGTGCGGCGTCGGTCGACATGAACTGGCGGTAGGTCCCGGACTCCGGCGCGGCCTCGATGCCCCAGCGGCAGAGGTTGTGCCATTCGGGGGCGGAGAGTGAAACCCCGCCCAGCAGGCGGTGCGGGCGGTGGCTCTCGGAGTGGTCGAAGCTCCCGTCGGTTAGGATGATCGCGGCCGCCGCCGAGCCGCCCGTCATGGTGGCGATGGAGGTCTTGAAGAGCTCCATGTCGCGCTCGCCGAGCATGCGGTCGATCATCGTATCGACGATCTCCCGCGCGCTCTCGCAGCTGACCACCATGCCGGCGCGGATCTGACCGAGCTCGATGCGGTTGGCGATGTCGATCATGCCGTTGAGCATGCCGAGGCATGCGTTGCTGACGTCGTAGACCTGGGCTGCGGGGCGCAGCGGGTGGCCCCCCTGCCGGAGCTTTGCGGCGACGTGGCAGGCGGTAGCTGGCTCGAAACCGTCGCGGCACACACCGGCGTAGACCAGCGCCCCGAGATCCACGGACGTGACGGGGCTCGCCGCGAGGGCCTGCTCGGCGGCGAGGGCCGCGCCTTCCGAGACGACGAAGCCGGGCTCCCAGAATCGACGTTCCGTGATGCCCGTCATCAACTCCAGTTGGCCGGGCTGAATGCCGAGGGACTCGTAGGCCGGCGCGAGGCGCTCCTCGAGTTCCCGAGACGTCAC
>JAFDCW010000448.1 GCA_019312705.1 Deltaproteobacteria bacterium | reverse complement strand
GACACGGACACGGACACGGACACGGACACGGACACGGACACCGGCTCCCCGATTCTGCGGCTGCCGATGCCGACGAAACTTCGGCTACTTGGCCTCGGGAGGGGCAACGCCCATGAGAGCGCTGAGCTTCGGATGGGCCACGCCGAGGAGAGTGGTGCCTGCGAACACCCCAGCGAGCGTCACGAGGGCATAGAGCTTGCCCTCGCCTATACCAACGAAGATGGGGCCGGGACAGAGCCCGGTGATCGCCCAACCGACGCCGAAGAGCACAGAACCGATCACGGTTCCCTTGTGCAGAGGCTTGGGCTTCACAGTGAAGGCGTCCCCCGAGAACGCCCAGGCTGACGGTGCCGGTCGGCCGACGCGACCGGCCGGCCAGCCAGGCTCGGAGCCACCCTCAATGATCCGGCAAGGGCCGCGCAGGGGATCTCCATCCTCGAAGACGAGGGTCGCACGCGTACCTCGGGCGCGAAGACTGCGCTATCCTCCCCAGGACATGACCAGCCGACAATGCAGCCATTGCGATGAAGCCCTCACGGCCATCAACGTCGTCGACCAACTCGGGCAGGGGATGACCCACTCGGGGCTCGCGTTCACGTTCGACGAAAAGCCAAAGACCAGCGGGTGGAGCGGGAAGCTAAAGAACCAGGCCGGCACCCTGCGAGCCTGGCTCTGCGAATCGTGCAGCCGCGTGACGTTCTACGCGGAGTGACCGCCCGCTCAGTCGAAGACGACTTCGAGCGCTTCGTTCAAAGTAGCGACCGGCATCAACTCTGCCCCCCGGCGCTCTTCCTTGGTCAGGCGTTCGGCGTTGCCCTTGGGTAGCACGACGCGGGTGAATCCCATCTTCACCGCCTCGACCACCCGGGGCCCCGGGCGGGGGACGGCGCGGACTTCGCCGGCGAGGCCGATCTCGCCAAAGACCGCGACCCTCGGGCCCAGCGCAACCTCGCGCAGACTCGATACGACGGCCAATGACAGCCCGAGGTCGATGGCGCGCTCTTCGACCCGGGCGCCCCCGGCGACGCTGACGAAGGCGTCGCGGTCGAGGATGTGGATGTCGGCCTTGCGCTCGATGACGGCGAGCAAGATGGCGAGGCGGTTCGCGTCGACCCCGGTCGCCACCCGGCGCGCCGCGCCGTAGACGGCGGGGGCCACGAGGGCCTGGGTCTCCACGAGGAGCGGCCGGGTCCCCTCGGCGGTCGGCACCACCACCGAGCCCGCCACCGCGGTCGGCCGCTCGGCGAGGAAGAGAGCGCTCGGGTCGGGGACCTCGCGCAGGCCCTCACGCACCATCTCGAAAACGCCGAGCTCGTGGGTGGGCCCGAAGCGGTTCTTGACGGTACGGACCAAGCGGAAGGCGTGGCTCCGGTCCCCCTCGAAGGAGAGCACCGTATCGACCAGGTGCTCCAGCATCTTCGGCCCAGCGAGGGAACCGTCTTTGGTGACGTGGCCGATGAGGAAGAGCGAAACGCCGCCCTCCTTGGCAAGGTCGATGAGGCGCGACGAGACCTCGCGAATCTGAGACACAGTCCCCGGAGCAGACTCGAGGTCACGAGTGCGGATGGTCTGAATCGAGTCGACGACGGCGACGTGGGGCCGACCCGCGCGCACGGCCTTCTCCACGGCTTCGAGCTGGGTCGTGGCGAGCACATTCACCCGGTCCATGCCCGCACCGCCGAGGCGCTTGCCCCGGAGGGCGACCTGGGACGCCGACTCCTCGCCGGTGACGTAGAGGACCTCGAGGCCTGCCGCAGCATACTTGGCGAGGGCCTGCATCAGCAGCGTGGACTTGCCTATGCCTGGATCTCCGCCGAGGAGCGTCACGCCGCCCGCGACGACGCCGCCGCCGAGGGTCCTATCGAGCTCGTCGATGCCCGAGGGGATCCGCCGAGCGTCTTCGTGGTTGACCTCACCGAGGGGTACGGCCCCGGACGCCCCTCGTGCGCCTGTTCCTCCCGATGACGACCCTGCCCCGCGGCCCCTGCTGCCGCGCACCTGGGTTTCTTCGACCAGGGTATTCCACTCGCCACACTCGCCACAGCGGCCGAGCCACCGGGGGCTCGCCGTCCCGCAGGACGAACAGGTGTAGACCGTCTTTTCCTTGCGCTTGATCTTGCTCACGACGACCCCTTGTCGCCCCGACGGGGCGGGAGTTGCGGAACTGACAGCGCGTTGGCGCTATTTAGAGCACATCTCGAGAATGCGACCGAGCATCGCGCCGCGCGGCGTGGTCGGATGCCGCGTCCGCGAGGCGAGGAAATGCAAAGCATTTTCGAGGCGAGGGGATGGCGGTAGGCGGCCGTGCCCCGCCAGCGAGGCGACCAGAGCATTCTTGAGATGTGCTCTAGTACTGGATGCCCATGACGACCCGCACGATCTGCGCGTTCGTCAGTGAGTCATTTGAGTGCAGGCGGTCCTCTTCCTTGTAGCCGAGGCCCGCCAAGGGGAAGAGGATGCCGTACTGCAGCATGCCGTAAAAACCGTCGTAGATTTCAGGGCCGTCTTCGCTCCGGTAGTAGACCGAAGCGTTGATCTCGGCGCCGAGGTTGCCGTCGTTGCCCCAAGCCTGACGGGGCTGGGAGGCGCGCGTGTAGATGAAGTCGGCTCGGGCGCCGAGGAGCTGCCCGAAGGAGTTGCGGATGAAGTCGTAGCTGAGGCCCGGCTTGAACCAGTAGGCTCCGGCGATCTGCGTGAGCACGTTGCGGAAGAGGATGAGGTCGATGCGGTAGTTCGGGTGCATCCGGAAAGTGGTGATGTTGTTGTCGACCACGCCCGCGGCGTCCTGCTGCGGCGGGAGGCCGGCCGTGACGGCGAGGCCATCGACATCCGGGTCACCGCTCGAATAACCGCCCATGTAGTGGATGCCGAGCTTGTCATCGAGGATTCGGTACTCGGCCTCGAGGGCGACGGCGCCGCTCATGATGTTGAAGTTCTCGGCGACGTAGCTGTCGTTCTGCGTGTTCTGGACCGAGCCGATGATCATCGCGCCCTCGACCTCGAGGCGGAAGTCGCCGAACTTGAACTGGAACCAGAGGTCGGGAATGAACGCCTCGGCGCTCCGGCGGACGAAGATCGCCTGGGCACCACTCGGGCGCGTGTAGGGGTCGGCGACGCCGGCGCTGGTGAGGTTGTGATTGCGGTAGACGAAGTAGGCGCCGCCGTTGATGACTGCGTTGCCGCTCTGGAGCGTCTCCCGCTGCTCCTCTTCGGTGGTGCGCCGGGCCGCAGCGAAGACGAACTGGTTGATGTCGTCGTCCTGGTTGGTATCGAACGGGATCTGGGAAAGGTCGAAGGGGTGCTGCTCGACGATGCCCTCTCCGGCGAAGTCCCACGCCGCGATGAGGTAGATGCCGGCGAGTTTGGTGATCGCCATGATCCGGTCCACGTCGGACTGCCAGTCCGAGTCGATGCCTTCGCCGCCGTTGGCGAGGATGCCGAGACCCCAGTGGCTGCCCATGCGGCCGAAACGCAGCTGACCGAGGCCGCGGTTACTGATTTCGCCCCATGCCCGACGCACTCGCACAGCGTCCTGGAGGGCGTTTCGCCCGGTATTCGGGGAGGTCTGGGTGGTACTGAAAGAATCGAGGGGCACCCGCGGGGTGCGCGCCTGACGCTCGTAGATCGGGTCTCCGCTGGTCGCCGGAGTGATCAGACCATCCGGGGTCGACCCCATGACGATGTTGTCGAGCAGATCGATCTGCATGTGCACCTTCACGTCGTCCGAGAGCGCGATGGTGGGCTCGAGGCGCAGGCGCATGTTGGCGAAGGCCAGGGTCCCTGACTCGCTGCACGACGACGTCGAGTCGATGTCGCCGTCCCCGGTGCAGCCCCCGGCCACCGAGGCCTCGCGGGTTGGCGGGCGGAAGTTCGAGAACGGCGGGTCCGCTTCGTAGATCGAATCGCCGGTGCCATCGCCTTCGCCGCGGCCGAGCCAGAAGGAGTCCCAGAGCTCCGGGCGCACGCGGAAGTAGCCGTGCAAGGTGAAAGCAGGCTGGGGCGCGCCCCAGCTCCCCTGGGTCGGGTCGCTCGAAGGTGGACCGCCCTCTTGGAGGCGGGAGAGCGCGTCACCGGGATCGGGCAGCTCGTCTTCGTCGCCCTCAGCTTCGTCCTCTTCGGGGGGGAGCTGGATGTCGATGGGCTCGACGGTCGGCGGCCGCAATTGAACGCTGTCGTCGTCTTCGGCCGCTTCTTCAGCCGCTTCGGCATCGTCGTCGCCGGAGGAGGCGTCGTCTTCTTCACCGGCCTCGGCGTCGGCCTCCGCGCCCTCGCCCGCGGGGGGCTGAGCCAGAGCGACGACCGGAAGGGTCAACATGCTGAAAATACAAGAGATGAGGACGAGACAGCGCATCAGACGCTCCTGTGGCCGGGATGACGACTAAGCCGAGCGCCGCGTGCGTATCACGGCCCAACGTCGGGGGAAACCAGAAACCGTCCCTTAACGAGAAGGCGCCGCGGAGGCGGCCCGAGGCGGCAGCGCGCCGGAGGCCCCAATAAGAAGGCGCCGCGGAGGCGGCCCGAGGCGGCAGCGCGCCGGAGGCGTGCAAAGCCGAAAGGCCGACCGTAGCGGCGCCGGGAGTGCGAAGGCGTGCAGAGCCGACAGGCCCACGGTAGCGGCGCCGGGAGTGCGCGATCCTCTTCCCAGCGGGAGGGGGCTGTCCTCTGGGGGCCATTTCCCATTACCTTCCCGGACCGTGACCCCCTCCCTACGTCTCGTGGCCCTCGGTGGCCTCGGGGAAATCGGCATGAACTGCATGGCTTTCGAGGCCAACGGGGATGTGCTCGTCCTCGACTGCGGCGTGACCTTCCCGGACGACCAAGCGGGGGTGGACGTCATCCATCC
>JAFDCW010000024.1 GCA_019312705.1 Deltaproteobacteria bacterium | reverse complement strand
CCCCCTCACGCCGAGGGACGCAAAATAGAAAAAAAAAGGGGGCCCCCACTGCGGATTGCCGTCCTCAGGGGGGGCGAGGACGACAAGGCAAGTGGAGACCCCGTCCTAGTTTCGGGACATCGGGGCACAAACGCAAGTTTGCAATGCACCTCATAGGCGGCCGTATAGTCCGCCGCACTTGTTTGAAATCACAAGGTAAAGCGGAGGGCTACGACCCCAGTGAAGGCCCCAAAGATGGGAGCGGCGTCTTGACCAACTCCCATACGTAGACCGAGTAGAATCTCCATCGGCCCGACGAGAAATCCGGCCTCGGCCCCGAGGCCCAGGGCGACCATTTCCGTACCGGACACCTGACCCGCCACGAATTGAAGTTCGACGCCGAGAGTCAATCGGTCGTCGAAGAACCGAACATCGGCACCGTAGGCGGATGCCCACGAGAGCGTGTCACCGGTCGTGTCGGCGATGACCGCCTGCCGAGTCCGGAGCCAGAGCGGACGAACGAAGCTGCCTTCGAGGGACAGGGACGGAACGACGCGGACGGTGCCGAGAGTGCCCACCGCAGCGTGGGTCGGGAGCCAGGCCGTCACGTCTCCGATCAGCCGAAGTGCCGGCGAGAGATCGAAGCTGACGCTCGTCGATACCCTGAGGTCGCCGTGACCGAGGCGAGACGCGACGTCGTAGTCGCCGCGAGCATCAACGACCCAATCGAAGCCCACCTCGAGGGGGATGCCGAAGGGACGCGCGCGCGCGCCGAAGTCTGCTCGGAAGGTGCCGATGCCGTCGTCCCGGGCTTGGCTCATGGCGGACGCGGCCCCGTGAAACCGGGCACGGCCCTCCCCGACCGGAAGCAGCGCGACGGCATCGACGGAGGGCGCCAGAGAGAAGGCGCCGAGGGCCATGGTCCGGGGCGACGGTGCATCGTCCGGGGAACGCAACGGATGAGGAGGTCGGACCGGGTCGGGCGCTCGTACGACGACCGAGACGTGGCCCAAGGATACGCGATCATTGCCCTCCGCCACGCCGATGTTGATGGCGAACTCCGAGGGACCATCGGTCAGAGCGGCGACCGGTACCTCGAGCATGCTGCCGGGAAGCCGCCGCGGACGTCCCACGTCTACCCCCGGGGGTCCCCAGGCCACGAGACCCGCGGGCAGAGCGAGGGGCCCGTCGACACGCAATCGAAGCATCACCTCGGCGCGCCGGTCGATCACCACGGCACCACCGTCGAGGACGATCGCCGGAGCCCCATCGTCAACGGTGATCATCGGGGCTTCGAGGACGACGTCGAAGGAGGGAACGGGACGACCGGCCGGGTCGCTGCAGGCCACTGCGGTCCGCCCGTCCCCGCGCAGGGTGCTCATACCCGCGAGGGCGCCCCCATGGAGGCCGCAGGTGAATCCGACCGGGGCAACGACCCAAGTGCCCGGAAGGACTCGCGGAGGACGGTCGGGCTGGGAAGGGTCTCCCGGGTCGTAAGGCGCCACCACGGGTTCGCCTCCCCCAGGGGGGATGATGCGGGCCTCGAGGACCTGCACCGCCCGGCGCGGCGAAGGGCGACCTTCGAGCAGCCACTCGTCGATGGTCGCCACCGCGACGTAGTAGACGCCGGCCGGCAGCCGGTGAACTCGGAAGTTCGTCGAAACCGCCGGCACCTCGATCGCGGCGGCGACGTCGGTTCCGTCGGGGCGCCGGGCCACTTCGATCCGGTAGGCCACAGCACCCTCGGCGTCTTCGAACTCCCCGCTCACCGTGCCGCCGCGGCCGGTGAGTCCGACGAAGCGACCTGGTTGGTCAGGCTTCCATCTGGGAGGCTCGGGCAGTGGCCGTGGAGGCGAGGGGCGGGCGCCGTGGCGCACCACGGTACCGGTCCCCGGGGGGACTTCGACCGACACCCGATTCCCGGTGATCGTCGCGCTCCGTCCGCCGTGGTTCGCGAGGCGACTCGCCCCGTCTTCCCCCACCGCGACGATGGCATCTCCGCCAACGATGCGCGCGGTCCCCGCTGGCGTATCGACGGCGAGGCGCCCAGTGAGCTCGCTGAGGCGCCCCCGGAGCACACCACGCTCGAGGCTCGCTGCGCGGCGGCGCCGAGCTAGTCTTTCGCTCCCGCCGTAGACGATGACCAACGTGCGTTCACGCATCTGGACCGTCGAACGATCGCGAAAGGTGAGCTCCGCGGAAGAATCCGCCCCGGTCTCGACGCGATGACCTCGGACGAGTTCGTCACCAACCGCCGCAGAGACGAAGCGGCCCCCCGGCGCCCGGGCCCGGACGTCATTTTCGGTGCCCGTGACGCGCGCGTCGGGTCCGTCGTCGGGGGGCCTCGGCAGGACGAGGACCGAGCCGGGTTCGAGGGAGTGAGGCGGCAGACCGAGACCGGGGTTGAGCTCGTGAATGCGTTCGTAGTCGCGTGAGCTTCCATAGAGGCGGCGGGCTATCCCCGCGCAGGTGTCGCCGGCCTGCACTCGATAGCGGAAGGTCCCGGTCTGGGCGGCGGCTAGGTTCGGCCGACCGACCGAGAGGCACAGGGTCCCCAAAAGACCGGAGAGACCCAAGACGCAGGCGAAGCGGACGCCCTTCATCAGCCGAGACCGTTCACTCAGGCACCGACGTCACGGGTGAGGCGGCGGGCGACCCGGAGTAGACGCCGCGAGAGGTCCTCGGCGGCGACGGGGCGAAGTACGACTTCGGCGGCACCGGCCGAGACTAGGTCCCCGATGCGCGTCGCGTCACCGGGGTCGGTGTCGGAAAGGACCGTGTAGCCATCAGCGCAGAGTCGGGCAATTTCGGATCTCGGAGCCCCCGGAGCGTAGACCAGAGCCTTCGCCGGAAGATCACTGGGAGTTGCGGCCCACGCGGCGATCCCGTTTGCGGCGAGGGCGACCCACAGCTCGCCGTCGACATCGCCGAGCACGGCGACCTCGATGCCCTCCCCACCGGCCGACGCCGAGGCGCCCGGCGCCTGCCCCACCATGCGCGCGGTCCGACCGAGAAGATGGGCGTCGTTGCGAGGGCCCTCGTCGCGGGTCCGGTCGAGGTCGGCGAAGGCCACTACGAGCTCCATCGCTTCGGGACGATGCGCCGGGCGCTTGTCGAGCATGCGAACGATGAGGCGATCGATAGCCGTCGGCAGCGGTTCGGTGCGGTGGTGCTCCCCGAGGGCAGGGGGCGCTGCGAACATCTGCTTCGTGAGAACCTCCATGTCGGTCCCGTGGAAGGGAACCGTCCCGGTGACCAACTCGTAGAGCATGCAGCCGAGAGCGTAGACGTCGGTCGGGGGGCCGACCTCCCCGCCCCGGGTCTGCTCCGGGGACAGATACTCCGGGGTCCCGGTCACGACGCCGTGAGCCGTCATCCGGTCCTCCCGGGCCGACCCCGCGATGAACGCGAGACCAAAGTCCACGACCCGGGCTCCGGCGGCACGCTCTCCATCTGCCGGGACGAGAAAGACGTTGGCCGGCTTGAGGTCCCTATGAACGAGGGGCAGCTGGTGGGCGGCCGAAAGCACGTCGGCCAGCTGGGCCCCGAGGTCCAGGATCTCGGCGACTGGAACCTCCCCGGGCTCCGACAGTCGCTGCCGGAGGGTGCGCCCCTCGAGGAGCTCCATGGTCAGGTAGAGGCAGTGGCCGTCTTCTCCGAAATCGTAGACGGACACGGCGCTCGGGTGGTCGAGGGCCGACGCGACCCGCGCCTCCCGTTCGAAACGCGCTCGGGCCTGGGGGTCCGTGACGAAGCGCGGGTGCAGCACCTTCAGTGCGACCTCGCGACCGAGGCGAACCTGCGTCGCCCGATAGACGACCCCAGTCGAACCGTGACCGAGGCGCTCCTCGACGCGGTAGCGGCGGGCGACGATGTCACCGACCTTCGGCACGTCGACGCTCACGAGCGTACCTCCCACAGCTCGACGGGGTCTTGACGCCCAGAGAGGACCCGCTCGCCGATCTCCGCGAAATCGTGACTATCGCCCACCGCATCTTTGGTGGCCGCCGAAACGAGAATCTGCATCGGGCGTGCGATCGCTTCTAAGCGCGCCGCGACGTTCACGACGTCGCCTATCGCCGTGTATTCCATGCGTCGCTCCGAGCCGATGTTGCCGACGATCGCTTCTCCGCTGTGCACGCCTATCGCGAGCTGTACCGTCGCGCCGTAGCGCTCCTCCCATCCCGGGTTGGCGGTGGAGAGCCAGCGCATCATGTCCTCGGCGCAGTCCAGGGCGCGGCGGGCGTGATCGGCCTGGGCCGTCGGCGCTCCGAATACCGCCATCACGCAGTCGCCGACGAACTTGTCGACGGTGCCGCCGTGGCGGAAGACCAGCTCGGTCATCACGGTGAAAAGCTCGTTCAGGAGGGAGACGACCTCCTCCGGACCGAGGCGCTCGGTGAGGGGCGTGAACGCGACGACATCGGCGAAGAGGACGGTGATCTCGCGACGGGCTCCCCCGAGGGCCATGTCCTGCTCCCGGGCCACCACCTTTTCCACCAGCTCCTCGGGCAGGTAGCGGCCGAGATCCGTCCGGATTGCCGCTTCCCGCCCGATCTGGGCCTCGCTCGCCTCGAGGGCGGCGGCCGCGCCACTCATCGCCTCGGCCAGGACCTCGAGTTCGTCGCCGGTTTCGAGGGCGATGCGCGAGTCGAAGCGCCGGTGGGCGAGGTCGCCCGCGAAGGAAACGAGTGAGCCGATGGGGGCGGTGATTCGCCGTGCGAGGAAAAACGCGAACGCAAACGCCAGCACCGCGGCGACGGTCGTCGAGAGAATCACCAGGCGACGCATCTCTACGAGCGACGCATAGGCGACCGCGACAGGGACCTCGACGACGACGGCCCACGGACGCGCCTCGAGACCGACCACCGTACCGAGGACCTCTTTGCCCTCGACGAGAACCTCGCCCGTGCGCGGAACGCCCGGGGAGAGGGCCCCGGGGTCCACCCCACGGAGGATCTCCCGGTCGTCGAAGGACGGCAGCGCGTGGGCACGTTCGGCGTCGGGATGGGCGAGCAGACGCAGGTCTTCGTCGACGACGTAGATCACGCCTTCGGTCCCCGCGAACTGGGCCTCGTGAATGCGTTCGACTCGCGCCTGCACGCCGACGAGGCGGGCCCGGGTGTAGACGTACCCCGTTCGCCGTCCGTCGACGACGATGGGCATGGCGAAGGGCACCCGGGGCTCGCCGCCCGCCATCACCGCGCGGCCGACGAAGAGGTCGACGGCCCCGAGGGCCTCGTGCACCTCTGCCGGCATCTGCTCGGGGACCTCGACGACGCCCGCCCCGGCGCCCCGGGCCACATCGATGAGACCGCCTCGGGCATCGTAGATCGCTAGGTGGTCGATCGCCGAATCCCCCTCGACCAGGGCGGGGGTGAGGGCAACACGGGTATCGGGCGGGACCTCCGGGTCGCTCAGAACGTGGGCCGCCAAGGCGAGCGTCGCCTCGACCCGACTCGCTTCCTCTTCGATGGTGCGAACGACGCCGTCGGCCACGGCGATCGACAGCGCCCGACTCTCCCGCTCGACCGCGCGGGCGTTGACGTCGATGAGGCCAATGCCAACGGCCACGGTCGGCACAACGCCGAGAGCGCCCGCGAGGAGCATTAGCTTCAACTGAAAGGGAAAGCGCGGCGTCGCCATCGGCGGATCAAGAGTAGCGTGCTACGTTGCGAGAGTGGCGGGTCACAGCACCGAACCCTCGTCGGACAGCCGTGGCCTGCCGGTCCAGACCCTCGCGGCCGAGGTCGTGAGAGGCCCAGACGCCGGCCTCCGCCATGCCGCCGAGAGCGAAACTCTCAGTGTAGGCACGGCCAACGGCAATGATCTGGTCCTGACCGACCCGACCGTGTCCCGCTTCCACGTCGAACTCGCGACCAGCGGCGAGGGAATTCGGGTCGAAGATCACGGATCGACGAACGGCACCCTCTTCGAAGGCGCCCGCATTCACCAGGGAGTCCTCCCCGCTGGCTCCACCCTGACCCTCGGCAATACGGTGCTGCGTCTCGATGGCGGGCGACGCGTGACGGTCGAACTGCACGACGAGGACGAGCTCGCAGGTCTCTACGGCCGGACCCCGATCATGCGCCGCCTCATGGCCAGAATCGAGCGCGCCGCTGCGGCAGACTCCGCGATCCTCCTCGTCGGGGAGTCGGGGACGGGCAAAGAGCTCGTCGCCCGCGCATTGCACGACCGGGGGCGACGCCGTGACGCACCGTTCGTCACCGTCGACTGCGGCTCCCTCTCGCCGGGCCTGGTCGCGAGCGAGCTCTTCGGCCACGAGAAGGGCGCGTTCACGGGAGCCGCAACACAGCACACCGGGGCCTTCGAGCGGGCCAACGGAGGCACGCTCTTCCTCGACGAGGTCGGCGAACTGCCCAACGCCCTCCAGGCAACGCTTCTCGGGGCCCTCGAGCGTCGCCGCTTTCGCCGGGTCGGCGGGCGCGAAGAAGTCGCAGTCGACGTGCGCGTCGTCGGCGCCACCCACCGGGACCTCCGGGCAGAGGTCAACGCCGGGACGTTTCGCCTCGACCTCTACTACCGCCTCGCCGTCGTGGTGCTGCGAATCCCACCTCTCCGGGAGCGCCGCGAGGACATACCCATCCTGGTCGAGCATTTCCTCCGAGAGGCGGGGGCTCTTGAAGAAATCTCGACGGTCGTTCCTCCGGACGCGATGGAGGCCCTCGCCGCCCACGCATGGCCGGGAAACGTGCGCGAGCTTCGCAACGTCGTAGAAGCGACGCTGGTCATGGGCGAAGCCCCGCCCCTCGGAGATGCCCCGGCGGGGCCCGATGGCACGATGGACGTCGTCGAGGCCGCTCTGGGCCACGGTTACAAGGAAGCACGCAGCGCGGTCCTCGATGATTTCGAGAGACGCTACTGTGACGCGCTGCTCAATCGCGCCGGCGGCAACGTGAGCCGGGCGGCGCGCAATGCGCGTATGGACCGCACCTACCTGATCAAGCTGCTCGCCAAACACGGGCTCAAGTAGGCTGCGGAACTTTTCCCGCCCCCCGCGGTCCGTCGGGGCATGTATCGAGCGAGCGAAGAGGCGCTGCGGGCGCGGTTGCACATCAGCGAACGGGCCCTTCGTCATGAAAAGCATCGGGCGGCCTCGGCCGAAGTCGCGCTCTCGGACGCAGCAGGGCGCCTCGGGCGCCTCCGAGACGGCGTCGCCGAGACCGGCGGCGGGGCGATCTTCGTCCTGGCGTCCCCATGGGCAGTCCTTCCCTTCGCCGGCGCGATGGGCATTAGCGCCCGCCGGCGTTGGGGCTGGCTCGTCGCTGTCGTGGCGGCCGTGCTCTGGCTGCCGACGCCGGTTTTTCCCCTGAGCCTCGTGGTGCTCCTGCGGCTCTTTGGTGACCGGACCCGAGAGGTGTTCTTCGCGACCTAGGCCGCACCCCGTCCGCCGACCGCCGGCGCCCTGCTCGTGCTCGGCTCACTCGGCTCACTCGGGGACCAGCTCCCGCCCCGCCGGGCAAACCACTTCGGCCGTCGTAGTGACCCCGTCTTGACGGAGAATCTTGAACTCCACTCGCCGGTTCACCTCCCAGGCCGGCGCGTTGTGGCGAGCGTCCAGCGGGCAGCGTTCGCCGTAGCCGGCGCTCCTCAAGCGTTCGGACCTCACGCCTCGCTGGACGAGCCCCTGCCGCACCGCCGCGGCCCGATCTCGAGTGAGCCGAATGTTGTACTCGTCGCTCGAGCGTTCGTCGGCGTGGCCTTGAATCTCGACGAGTTCGATCTGCGGGTTCCCGTTCATCGCCGCAGCGACGGCGTCGAGGATGGGAAGGCTGTCCGCCACGATGTGGGCGCTGTCGGTCTCGAACATGATCTTGCGGAACGTGACGATCACCCCCCCATCAATGTCGACCTCGTGATGGTCCGGGCAACCGTCCCGGTCCTGATAGCCGTTGTACGTCTCCGGGTCGTTCGGGCATGCGTCGTCGACATCGAGGATCCGGTCCGCATCGTTGTCCGGGTCCGGGCAGGTCATCGGGACAGAGATCGTCGACGTCGAGGATCCCGTCCTGGTCGTTGTCTGGGTCCGGGCAGCCATCGTCGTCCTGAAAACCATCGCGGTCCTCTGGGTCATCGGGGCAGCCGTCGACTTCATCGAGGTGACCGTCGCCGTCCCGGTCGCCCTCGTTGCCCTCGGGACAGCCGTCTTCATCTGCATCACCATCCCGGTCCTCGGGGACCAGGGGGCAGCCGTCGTCGACATCGAGGATCCCGTCGCGGTCGTTGTCGGGGTCCGGACAACCGTCTTCATCGGCGAAGTTGTCGAAGTCCTCGGGTTCATCGGGGCACTGATCAAAGTCGTCCTTCAGGCCGTCGCCGTCTCTGTCTCCAATGGACGGCTCGAAGATGAAGCCGAGCATTCCGCGGACATCGGCGCTCATCAGGCCACCGCTGTCCGACGCGACGTTGGGGATGCCCACGCCTCCGCCCAGGACCAGGTAGCTATTCCGCTCGACGAATACCTTCAGGCCGAGGATGGCCTCGAGGCTGAATCCCTCGGCATGAAAAGCGGCGACCGACTGGGCACCGTAGGCTTCGAGACCCAGCTCGACGGAGTCGGCGACGCGCAGGGCCGCCCCGGCGCCGAAGGTGATCAGGTGGCCGTACTCGGTGTTCACTCCCGGTTGAGCGGGATCGATCATCGCACCGAGCGCGTTCATGCCACCACCGCTCCCGGTCGGGACGGTGCGCGCTCCCACCGGAATGGTCGCCGGATCACCGAAGTTGAGGCGGTAGCCAATGTTCATGGCCAGGCGAAGGGCACTGTGCGGCCGCGCTTCGAGGACGATCATGGGCCAGAGAGCAAAGCCGTCGCCGGCGAACTCCGACGGACTCCCGGTTGGCACCTCGACGAGGACTAGGGCCGCGAGGCCGACGGGCTCGCGCTCGACCCGAGTCAATCGAAGCTTCCCGTGCACCGTGAGATCGCCGAGGCCCTGGTAGTCGAGGCCGCTCGACTCGCCGGAGTTGTAGCCCGTGCTGCCGCCCGTCGCCGGCAGGGTGGTATTCGCGCCGCTCACCACCTGCACCGGCACCTGCACGCCGACGACGAGCAGGTCGAAGAGGCCGAGGTTCGCGGTCAGGGTGCCGGTGAAGAAAGAATCCACCAGCCGGTCCTGCCGCTCCTCGGCTCCGATGGGCGCACCCTCATCGTTCACGAAGGTCGATGCCGGTAGGATCCCGATGCCCGCGTCGAGGACCAGGCCGAAGCTGAAGTCGAGGTGACCGAGGACGTCACTTCCGTTGACGGTGAAGAGGCCCTTGCTGTCCACCGCGGGCCGAAAGAGGTGCAGGTCGAGGCCCCGGCCACCGTCGAGGCGGGCCCCGGTCTCCTGGCCAAGGGCGACCGCCGGGAACGGTGCGAAGGCGGTGGTAGCCAGGGCGACGATGAAAAGGAGCTTTTTCGGACATCGATTCATACTGCCCAGCCAAGCAAGGGGCATGCCTCCCAAGCATCGGTGATTACAGCGGTTTCACGGGCTGGCGGCCTGCCGGCGGCGGACCACGATTGCAGACTTCAGGCCACATTCGGCGGACCGGGGTATCCTCCCGGCGATGTCCGACGATGGGAGTGGCGGGCCGCCGATCAATACCGTCAAAGATCTCTTTGCCGACAAGTATCAGATCGTCGAGCAGCTCGAATGGAATGGACTGGCGCTGGTGTACCGCGCCGAGCGGGAAGGCGGGGACCCCCTCGCCATCGCCGCGTTGCCCATCAATACGGAGGGCTCACCCGAGACCACCGCGGCGTTCAAGAGCAAGGCGGCAGAACTTCAGCTGCTCGTCGAGCCGGGCATCATCCGGGTCACGGGACACGGCGTCCAGCATGGGGTCGCTTACCTCGAACTCGAGTACGAAGACGCCACGACCTTGGCGGATGAGCTCCAGGATGGGCCCCTCGAACGGGATCAGGTCTTGGCGATCACCGGTGAACTCCTCGACATCCTCGGAAAGGCCCGGATCGCCGGACACTTCCACTGGGACCTGACGCCGAACAACATCCTCCTCACCCCGGGCATGGACGGAAGCGAACACGTGAGGGTGTTCGGCTTCGGCATTCAAGAAATTGTCCGCGGCGCTCGGGCTCCCGACTCGACCGCCCCGACGGGGCGGGGCTCGGGGCCCAACGCGGCGCGGTACCTCGCCCCGGAGTTGAAAGAGGCGGGCTCGGCCGATGCCCGGGCCGACGTCTTCGGAGTAGCGGCCCTGGTCCACCACATGCTGACCGGTTCGGCGCCGGGGCCCGGTAGCACCGCTGCCCCCGCCGACCTCGCCGAGGCCCTCTCCCACGGCCTGGCGGAGGACCCGGGAAATCGCCCAGCAGACGCGGCGACCTTCGGCTTCACCCTCGCGAAGGCTGCCGCCGGAGCGACCGGGAAGAGTCCTTCGTTCGCTCCGCCCGCGGGTGCCTTGCCGGCGCCCTTCGCGATCCCGGCACCGGCAGCGCCGAGCTTGCCGGCGACTCCCGACGTGCCAGCACCGGCGCCCATCGCCGAGGCCGTACCGGCGGCCCCCGCGCCCGAACCCGAGCCGGAACCTGCAGCGCTCGAGCCAGAACCCGCAGCGCCCCGGGTCATCACCCCGAAGCCCATCGCGGCGGCGCCCGCGGCGCCTGAGCCCGACACATCGGCGGCCGCCACCGCGCCTCCCGAACCTGCGCCGCCTGCGCCGCCTGCGCCGCCCGCCCCCCCGGCCGAAAGCTCCGACTACGAATCCCTCGGCCCACCCCCGGCAGAAAGCTCCGACTACGAATCCCTCGGCCCACCCCCGACCGTTGGGGAGAGCCCCGACGTCAACGACATCGCAGCCGCCGCGGCCACCATCCCGTCGACACCGGTGACGCCTCCCGCACCGGATGTGGCCGGCGCCGACCCGTTTGGCACCGGGGGGGGCCAAGCGGCGGCCCAAGCCCCGGCTCCGGCCCTGGCTCCGGCTCCAGCCCCGGCCCCGGCTCCGGCCCCGGCCCAGCCCCGGACCACGGGTCCCGCCCGGGACCCCTTCGCCCCGGCTGCGCCTTTCACTTCTCCTGACGGGATTCAGGATCCCTACGGAGCGACGGACTTCGCCGAGCAGGAGAAGAAACGTGGTTCGTTCGTGATCGCGGTCCTTTTCCTCGTCATCGCGATCGGCCTCGCCGTGACGTTCTTCATGATTCGTGCGAGCGCGGGCGTGCCCCCGGAGCTGCCAACGAGCTCCGCGGGTTCGGCGACGACCGACTGATCATCGCCCGGAGCCCGCATTGTTTCCGTTCGTGATGGATCATTCGTTATGATGCCCGCGGAAGGCATGTCCGATCCACCCACACCAGACGGCCCTTCCGAGCCCGGACATCACTCGTTGTACGACGACGACGATGATGACGAATTCGCAACCACCGTAGACGCTGGGCTCTATACCAAGCGGCCCGTCCCCGACTACGACGTCCTGGCCAAATTCGGGCCATTCGAAATCCTCGGTCGCATCGCCCGGGGCGGGATGGCCGAGGTCTACCTCGCGCGGGACAAGAACCCCGATGGCACCTCACGCCACGTCGTCCTGAAGCGCGTGCTTCCCGAGTACGAGGGCAATCCGGAGTTCCTCGAAATGTTCCTCGAGGAGGGCAAGATGGCGTCGCGCCTCTACCACCCGAACGTATGCCACGTGTACGAGGCCGGCGACGTCGATGGAGCGACCTTCATGACCCTCGAGTGGGTCTACGGTGTGCCGCTCCGAAAAGTAATCCGCCTCGCCTGGGACGGTGACGGCATCCCGACCCCGATCGGGGCGAAAATCATATCGAAGGTCGCCGCCGCCCTGCACTACGTGCACAACGCCAAGGGCGTCCAGGGCCGGCCGCTGAACATCATCCACCGCGACGTCAGCCCCCACAACATCATGGTCAGCTGGGAGGGCTCGGTTAAGCTTCTCGACTTCGGCATTGCGAAGACGACGGCGACCGCCCAAACCGACGCCGGGGTGCTCAAGGGCAAGTACAGCTACCTCTCTCCGGAACAAGCGCGAGGACAGCGAGTCGACCCTCGTTCGGATATCTTCGCACTCGGTATCTGTCTCTACGAGACGCTCACCGGCAAGCCCCTCTACCACCGAGACACAGTACTCAATACGCTCACCGCCGTGGCCGAGGAGCCTGTGCCTTCGGCGCGAGAGGTGAATCCAGAGGTGTCTGCAGGCCTCGACGCGGTCGTGAAGAGAGCCCTCGCGAAGGACCCGACCGAGCGCTTCACGACGGCCGGCGAAATGCAGGAGGCCATCGACGAGGCGTTGATCGCCGAAGCGGCGTTCGTTGACCCGAAGGTCATCAAGGGCTTCCTCGACAAGACCTTCGACGCGAACGACAAGCTGCCTTTGCCCAAGCGCGCCGAAAAGCTCACCGGGAGCTTCCAGACCGGCACGCCCTCGAGCATGAGCGGCTCCTTTGGGCCTTTCGGGAAGCGGCCCAGGGGCAAAGCCGACCAGAGCCAAGAGGACGCTGCGGCGGCGGTGGCCGCCAACGGCCCGCCAATCAGACCAGGCGCCGCGGGGCCCACCGTGGCGCCGCCACGACGCACCAGCGGCTCACCCGAAGGCCCGGATGACCTCGTCATAGAAATCGACATCGAGGCCGACGCAATCGTGGAGTCGGACCCGAACGAGGGCAAGCCGGTTCCCGGCCCGACCGTCTCGTTCAGGACGGACGTGGCCACAGCCCCCAAGAAGCGGTCCCCGATGATGTGGGCCCTCGGCGTTCTCTTCGTCGCCCTGGGCATCGGCATGGGCGCGCTCACGGCCTGGCTCGCACGCTGAGCTCGAAGCGCCGGGCTCAGCCGAAGCCAAAGGCGTCGACGAATGCGCGGTGCACTTGGAGAGACGGGTCGTTTGCGCCGTCTCCGTGCAGTTGCCGAGGACGGTAGCCGGTGACCAGGCGGGTTACCTCGACGAGCTCCCCCGCGACCCGAAAGCGAGCGCGCCAATCCTTGAGGGCCAAGGTGTACGTGCCATCCGCTTCCTCTCGGATGCGCCGGTAGGCGTGGGGCCGGGGGCCAAGACCGAGAACCTCCTCGAGGCGGCCACGCAGGGTCACGCCCCGCTCTTCGAGGAAGGAGAGCTGGGCTGCGGCCTCCTCGGTGAACCCGACGGCCCACCGCCGAGCCGGGTCGTCGGGTCGGCCCTCGGCGCCGCCGGCCGGTGCCTCGAGCCAACCCGGGGAAGCCCCGGGGATGGCGTCGGACCAGGCGAGGTAGGGCTTGATGTCGAGAACCGGCGAACCATCGAGGATGTCGATGTCGCGAATGTTCAAGGTCAGGCCACGCACGCTCTCGAGGCGTACGACGGACATACCGATCGGATTCGGGCGATGGGGCGAGCGCGTCGCGAAAACGCCGCGCTTGGTCTCGCTCCGGGGGGGCAAGACCCTCGGCCGAAAGGGCCGCCCGATGTTCCGATCGAAGACGAAGAGCACCCAGAGGTAGTCCCATTGCTCGATGTCCGCGAGGGCGTCTTCGTAGCCCTTGCCGGGGTAGAGCACGATCTGCCCCGAAACCCCCTCAGCGGCCCGGGGCTGCCGTGGAGCGTCGGCCCGCTCGGTGAAGGGCGTCTTGGCGACACCGATGGGCGTGAAGGTCACGTCGCTAGCCATGGGCGGACCATAGCGCCTACAGGCGGACGTGCAGGCCGACCCGGCGGTGCATCGTGCACCGACGCCGGGACACGCGCCGAGCGGTGAGGTCCACGTCACCCGCCGTTCGGCTGGCCCATGCGCAGGGGGCCGCCCCGGGCGGTGGGCCAGGGTGTGCAAGCGGTGCCGGAGCCCGGGACGGTGAAGACGTCCATTCCGTGGTCGAAGGTCTGGACGATGATCTCGAGCTGTCCGTCTCCGTCGAGGTCGTAGATGCCTGGAGCCGCCGGAGATCCGTTGCCATTCCCGTTGTCTCCTGGGTCTGGGAGCGGGATGTCGTGGAGGAGGGTGCCGTCAGCGCCGAGGATCATCAGGTAGCCCGAGGCGACGTCGGGGGAGCCGAAGGTGGTGAAGACGAGTTCCGGTGAGCCGTCTTGGTTGAGGTCCGCGGCGACGACCTCGGACGAATACATGATGGTCTCGCCGTGGGTGAAGTCGAAGCGCCAAAGCCGCGCGGCATCGGCACCGAAGGCGTAAACGAAGCCGTCGTTCAGCGACACGATGATCTCAGGCGCGGCGTCACCCTGAACGTCCAAAGTGAGGGCCGCGGGAACTCCTCCCGGGGGGTACCAGCCGTCGACCTGAATCGGAGCTTCACCCCGGGGCATCGTCTCCCAACCGGGAAGGCGCATCGCAGAACGGCTGCCGTCGCCGTGGGCCCCCTCGAGGACGAGGAGCCCGTAGGCCTGTGTCTCGTAGGGTTCGTTCATCTCGATGTTCGGGACGCCGAGGACCTCGTTCTGTCCGTCCCCGTCTAGATCGACGACATTCGGCGGCGAGGCGGTCCACTGGAGCCACTCCTGGGCCCGCGGGTGAGGCCACTCGCCCTCGTGGCGGTTGTAGTGGGCGTCTTCTACGGCGGGGTCCGCCCAGCGGATGAACTGGCCCCAGGTGAGGGGCATGCCGGAGTAGTCGCTCTGGCGATTGGTGAAGTACGGCGCCGCGTCGATGGCCTCACCATTCTTGTCGAAGGCCTGGATGTGGTGGTTGTCGTAGGTGGCGAGGATCTCGAGATCCGCGTCGTCGTCGATGTTGCCGACACCAACGTTGAGGCCGTAGCAGCCAAAGCCGTTGTGTCCCTGGCCATTGCGGTCCATGTCGCCGCCGGCCCCGGTCCGGTCGTTGTACCGGGGCCACGCTGGGAAGGACGCATCGGCGGGTTGATAGAGCGCGCCGTTGACCGAATAGACGAAGACCTGGGCACCGCCGTTTTCGCTGCGCTCGGTCTGGGTGGTCGTCGCGATGATTTCGAGCAATCCGTCGTTGTCGAGGTCGCCCGCCGCGAGGCCGCGCACCTCGGGGGAGTTGCCGGCGGTCGTCGTATCCTGGGGCCACCCCGACTTCTGCTGGAACGCGCCATCGCGCCATTCGAGGGCCCACACCTCCTGGCCGCGTCCGTACACCACCTCGACGACGCCATCCCCCTCGAGGTCCGCGACGACGTGGGGCGCATAGATGCGCCCATCGCCAAAGGAGGCTTCGTCGAGCAACTCGCCGGCGTCATCGAAGACGAAGACGTCGTAGTAGGCCGCGATGAGCTCGTTGATGCCGTCACCGTCGAGGTCAGCGACGATGGGTGCGGCGAACCAGCTGGTCTGGCCACGAAGATTCATCGTGTGTTCCGGGGCGGCGACCTCGCCGGGGCTGGTACCCGCCTCGCAGACGGGGTTGCGTTCGCCCCCAGTGCTCGACCCACTGTCGGGGCGCGGCGGAGGAGTGCCCGAGTCCCGGGGCGGAGTCACACCGGTATCGCTACCACCACCGCCTCCATCGTCGCCGCACCCGGCGGCGGTCATCGAAAGCACCACGGCGATGATTGAGCTGAAGGCGCGCATGTCCTGAGAGTACCGTGAAAAGGGGTCGGCCCGGTGCGGCCGGCATCAATCCGCCTCAGTCCTCCTGACTCTGCTCACTCTGCTCACTCTGCTCACTCTCCTTGGGCCAGGTCGTCGACGACGCGCTCGAGGCCCACGACCGCCCGAGCGAGGCGCCCGTAGTCGAGCTCTTCTGGGAGGTCGGTGGCCTCGTGGTAGTGGGGATTACGGAAAGGAGCGGTGTCGGTGACCATCACGCCGGGGTAGCCCGCCTGCCAGAATGACCAGTGGTCTGACCAATCGACGCCGGGCATGTCCCCGGGCAGGGCGGCGCCTTCGGAGGGCAAGGTGGAAGCATCGCGAAACGTGGCCACCGATCGATGAAGAAGGTCGCGGGAGCCAAAATCCGCGACGAAGGCCAGAAAGGTCCCTGTATCGGGGAAGAAGAGGCTCAGCGGAAATGGATAGCTCTGGGTGCCCCCCTCGTCGCGAAAGAACGCCATGGTCTCGAGGCTGAGCATCGCGGTCACGTTGGCGCCGGCCTCCGCCATGCCCCGGGCGTGCACTAGGCTGCCCATCGCGTCGGTCTGGAAGTAGGGCGGCTCTTCATTGACGAAGGCGACGAAGCGGATGGTTCTTCGCCGAGGCGCGCCCGCAAAGGCCCGGGAGAGAGCGAGGAGGGCGGCGACCCCCGACGCGTTGTCGTCGGCCCCCGGGGTCCCTTCGGCCGAATCGTAGTGCGCGCCCACGACCACGACCTCGTGGGCGAACTCGTTTCCCGGGAGCTCGGTGAAGAGGTTCTCGACCTCGGCGCCGCCGACCTCGTAGGCCTCGCGCTCGACCTCGTAGCCTGCCGCGGACCACGACGTGTCCAGCCAGTCCGCGGCCCGAGCGAGGGCCTCCGGCTCTTGCATATTGCGTACGCCGATATCGACCGAGAGCGCGCGAACGTCGCCTTCGAGGCTCGCCGCGAGGGCCGTCTCCTCTGCGGTCTCCGCTGCGAGGGGCATGGGCGCGCTGTCGCCGGGGAGAGCAAGGGCGTAGTAGAGCGCCGACGCCACCATCATGAGCAGCACGGCCGGCACCGCCCCGTAGCTGGCTCTGCGGCGTGTCATGTTCCACTCCCGAGGATCGGGTCCCCGACGCCGGGGACGGGGAGCTCTGTCGCGTCGAGATTCGTCTCGTTGTCGTAATACGCCACCTCGTCCGAGATCCGCGCGACGTCGAAACCTCCCGTACCGACGGCAGCGCCGATCAGGTGACCGCGAACCTCACCCCGAGAGAGGTCCATCTCGCCGCCGACGGCGAGCTGAACCCCCGCGAAGGCTCCACCGCTGACGAGAAAACGCTCGGCGCCCAGGTGCGCACCGGAAATGGTCGCGAGGCCGGCGCTCCGAACCTCGCACGCACCCGATTCGAAACACTCGGAGTTGAGGGTATCGCGTACGGTCGCATCGGTGAGCGTGATGGTCGTCCCGTTGTGGTGCCCGAGCACCCCGACCTCCCGGTTCCGTTCGAGGAGAGATCGCGTGAGGGTGAGGCTGGCGCCATTTTGAACGCCGATCCCGACCCCGCCGACACCGCTCACTTCCCACGCCCGGGTATCCCGAACCGTGATGTCGCTCCCAGATACGCGGGTCCCCTCCCCGTCCACGAAAATGCCATGGGAGCGGTTCTCGGTCACAAGCACGCGGGTGAGCGTCGCGTTCGAGCCAAACTGAACCGCCATACCCGAACCATACTGGCCAGTCGCCATCTCGCTCCCGGTGCGCGTCACCGTGAGGTCCCTCGCATCGAGGGACGCGCCTTCGTTGACGAGGACGGCCACATCGAGATTCGAATCGAAGACGACTCGGTCGAAGGTCGCCGCGACAGCACCCGTCATCTCACAACCACGGCCCGACGTGCCATCGGCGTTGGGGCGCGTGCGCGCCACGACCACGTCGGTAAGCCCGACCGTGGTTCCGGCTCCGCTCAGGAACACGGCGGTCTGCGAACACTCGTCGAAGACCGCACGCGTCACTTCAGCGTGGGCCCCGTCGATCACTTCGAGCCCACGACCGCTTTCGGTGGGCATCGAGGGCCCGACGCGTCGCACCAGGAGGTCCTCGGCGGTGAGGGACGTGCCCTCTTGACCCACCAAGAGCGCGACGTCGTAGACGTCCTCGATGACCACCCGCGAGAGAGTCACCGTCGCCCCCCCGAGCACCTCGAGGGCCCGCCCCTTGTCACCGCTCGCGGAGGGTGCGACGCCGCGAATGGCGACATCGGTGATCGAAGTGGACGCGCGAGCGACGTAGAACGCCAGGTCCCGAACGCGTTCGATCACCACGCGTTCGAGGACGATCTCGGCAGCATCGAGAACTTGAAACGCCCGCCCACTCTCACTGGTCCCGGTCCCCCGGGTGGTGTCGCGAACCGCGCTGTCCCGCATCACGAGGCGTCCCCCATCGAATGCGAGGGCAGCAGACACCTTCGTATCGTCGATCTGCACCCCTTCGAGGATGAGCAGCGAGGTGGCATCGACCATCGAGGCCACACCGATCTCCGCCCCGAAGATCCGCACGTTGCGCATGGTCAGCTGACCTCCCCGAGCCGACACGATGGCCCGCGGCGCGTCGCCGGCGGTGCGGGTGAGGCTCGTCTCGCCGGTGCAGGCACCGACGATGGTGAGCTCGCCGGACTCGACGAGGACCTCTTCGTCGTAGGCCCCGCGGGCGAGGGCGACGACGCCGCCGGTCGCCGGCAGTACGGTCCGTGCGTCGGCGATGGTGACGAAGGGAGCACCTTCGGTCCCGTCCCCGCCGGCGGAGGCGGTCGCGTCGACGAAGACCGTGCCGACAGGCATTCCCGGAGCAAACGCCCCCGCGGGACAGGCGGCGCCCACCGTCGTGCAACCCGGCGCTCCCGGAAAATGCGCTTCACCGGTCGGGCAATCCACCGCTCCGGTCGCGGGCCACGGGTCGCAAGACGCCTGCCCGGCCGCGTCGCTCACCTCCCGCCACCCCGTCGGACAGGGCAGAAGGGACGGAGCCACCACGGCCTCTGGTGGTGCAACGATTGTGACGCCGCCATCCCCGGCCCCGTCGACGCGCGCATCGACGGAGGCGTCCGTGAAGGCGTGATCGCCGCCACAGGCCCCAACAAAGAGGGGGAAGAACACGCTCGCGAGGGCCACCGGCAACCTGGAACTCATGGCCCACAGGGTAACCGTCGAACTGGGTTGGAACCACACGCGACTGCGGTCAGCGCCCGCCAACGCAGATCGTGGCTTCGACCTCGACGTCGGAGCCGTCTGGCGTGCACGCGAAACGGGCGGTGCGCAGCGCCCCGGTGATGCAGGCGTCGAGGTCTTCGTCCGCACCGAGGGGAGTCGTCGTGCCTTCGAGGGCAACGCCGGTTACCGCGCCGCTCCGGTCAACGGTGAGCCTCGCGCGGTGGCTGGTGACGGCGTCGTGGGCGTTGGGGTTTCCGGCGTAGCAGCGAGCCACAGCATCGCGGAGGAAGCGGTCGGCGAGGGCCGCGGGCGCGTCGAGGGCCGCGTGATGCAGGCGTGCTTCGACCGCGCGGAAGGGGAGAGTAGACGAGCGGTCGGGGCGGAACTCGAGGGTCATCGTCAGTCGCCGAGGGCCTTCGGCGGAGGGGAACTCGAGATCTTCGAAGACGTGGGTGGCGCAGGCGACCCGCTCCGTGGCCCCGTCTCGTAGCTCGACGTCGATATCCGCGACCCCGCCGTCGGGGGCAACTTCCAGCACGACCGCGAGGTCCGAAGGCGGAACATCACCCAGGTCGCGGCAGGGGGCGAGGGCCGCTTCGGCGGCACCGAGCGCATCCGTTGTACTCGCATCGCCCCAGGCGCCGAAGGTCGTGACATGGCGCAGGACAACCGGTCCGCCAGCACTCGCTCCGGAGAGCGAACCGAGAAGCATGGAGGCTCTTCCTTCTTCATCGAGCGCAGGCACCACGGCCAACCAGTCGCTGACATCGAACGAAACCTCGTCGAGGTCGGCACCGAGGGCGAGTGGCGATCCATCATCACTCCGGCCGAGGGAAACGGACAACTCGCAGACGCGCTCCCCATCCTCCGGCCGGTAGCAAGACGCCCTGACCCACGCCGTGACCAAGTCGGCATGGCGCGCCGTGAGCAGGACCCGGGTCGACGGCGCCCGAGCGCACGAAAGACGCCGCGAAAACCGGCGTGCCTCCGCTAGAGCGCGGGCGGCCCGCACCTCGCGCATCGGCAAGAGCCGGAAGGCGCGGTGGGTCCGCCGGAGGCGCGCGTGCACGGCGTCGATGACGCGATCCATCTCGGCCTGGGTGAGCGGCCCGGAGTCTTGGGAGAGGAGCGCGATGCGTCGCCGGGCCGTGGGCGCGGGCTCGGTGGTCCCGGGGCAGGTGCCTTCGGGATGGGTCGTGCATTCGGTGGGCCACGCGATCTCCCGGGGCGACGGAGGCGCGACGGCCACCTCGGGGATCTCGGTGAGGCGTCGGGCGCAGGCGTCGCCCCACCCGGCGAGCTCCGGCGGTGCATCGGGGGCCCATTCGACACACTGACTGAAGGACTCCCGGGCGCGCCGCCACGCCGGGGCGGCCTGGGCGCGAAGCTGCTCGGCGAACGCCGCCGTCAGCTCTGGCTCACCCTGCACCTCGACCGGCACGGGCATAGCCTCGATGCGTTTGGCGAAGTCGTCGTAGACGTAGCCGGCGACGACCGCGGCGAAGATTCGTTCCCGGCTGCCCGCTTCACCGAGGGCGATGAAGCGTTCGCGCAGTTCCTGGAGGACCGCAACTCGGGACTCGAGCCAAGGGCTCCAATTCGCATGCATCCACCGGGTATAATCGTCCAAGGAGAGATCCGAGGGCGAGTCCGGGCCAGGCTCGGCGAGCACCCGTTGAGCGTTCTCCCAGACGAAACGCACGTCGTCACTGGCCTCGCCGAGCGGCACGTCCCACACGAGCGCATCGTCGAGACGAGGCCGGTCGTCGACGGGCGCAGGTTCGGGCGCGGGGGCCCCGGCGCCGCCGCATGCCACGGCGAAGAGGAGAACGGGGGCGAAGAACCTCGCGAGGGTCGAAAGAAAGCGCATGGCCGGGAAGCTAACAGGCTTCGCGGCCCGTGGGTTCCCCGAGGCACTCGACTTCTGGCAATCAGTCGGAGCGGTCGCGAATCACGAACTGCACGCGTCGGTTGCGGGCGCGGCTCTCGTCGGTGTCGTTCGGAGCGATGGGCTCGGTGGGGCCGTAGCCCATGGCGGTGAGGCGCTCCTCGCCGACGCCATTTTCGACGAGCCACGCCTTTACGGAGTCGGCGCGCCGCTGCGAGAGATCCGAGTTGTGGGCGGCCAAGCCCTGGTCATCCGTGTGCCCCTGAATCTCGATGCGCGTGATCTGCGGGTTGTCGCGGAGTGACGCGGCGATCTGTCCCATCAGCCCGAAGCTCTCCTCGAGGATCTCGTCGGAGTCGAAGGCAAAGTGAATCTGCTCGAGAATGCGAACCTCGGTTTCTTCGATCTCGACGAGGCTGTGCCGGTACACGACGCACTGCACTTCGATGTCGTAGGCCGATGCGTCATCGTCCGCGGCATCTGGGTCGGCGTCGTCCGCGGCCTCTTGGTGGGTGCCCGGCGCCGCGGGCGCTTGCACGGCCGGGGTGAGGCCCGCCCCGCCCTCTCGCTCTGCAACGTCGTCGTCGTTGTCGTCGTTGTCGGCGGGGGCATCGTCCTCAGACGTCGGTTCACCACCGGGAATGATCCCGCTGCACATGCCGGGGTCGTGCTCCTCGGCGACGACCTGCATCTCGACGACGGTTCCCGGCTCGAAGCCGTAAGTGACGAACCGGCCCTCCTCGGCGACGATGGTGCTCCACGGAGACGCGGGGAAGTAGACCGTCGCCCGGCCCACGGGCCCGCCGCCACCGTCGACGACGTGGCCGAGGATGCGTCCTCGCGGCGGACCGGGTTCCTGAACCTCCACTTCGACCGGCACATCGTGAAGGATGATTTCGGCCTCGGGGTCCGGGCGGGTATCGAAGTTGTATTGAACCCCAAAGAAGACGTTGTAGGGCTCGTTCATCGCGAGCTCCCGGACCGAGGTCTCGAGGGAGGTGCCGGTGAGACCGATGTCGACGCCGAGGTACGCTGAGAACCCCCGGACCGGCGGCAGGACCCGAACACCGAGGGTGAGATCCATCGGCATCGCCCCGACGCCCTCGATGTCGAGGCAGCCTTCTTCCGAAGGATCCGAGGGCACCTCGAGGCACGAATAGCCCTGCCGGTTCACCGCAATGGCCCACGTCCATTCGAGCAACGGTTGGATGAAAAAGTCGTCGGCGACTCTGAGGGGCACCTCGACGCCGAGGCGGATGTCGAAGAAGTCCGTACGATTGGCGCCGAGGGCCGTGCGTTCGAAGGCGGTGGCGAGGTGCCGGCTTTCGTCGCGGGCGGGGACAACCGGGTCCGGGAGCGCGGCGTAACGAGCCTCTTCGAAGCCGGTGAGGAAGCTCTCGGAGTTGTCGAAGCGATAGCCGAAGGCGGCGCGCCCGATGATCGGAAGGGGGTCG
>JAFDCW010000447.1 GCA_019312705.1 Deltaproteobacteria bacterium | reverse complement strand
CGGCAGGGTCAGGAGGCCGTCAGCCCTTTGAACCGCAGAAGCCGAGAGCCCGACCACCAATACCGCCGCCGCGGTCCAACGATGCAACCGGCGCCGGAAGGTACCTTCGAGGCCGGCGCCGAGGGCCGCGATGAAGGCGGGCAGGAAGAGCAGGAGATACGCCGTGACGATGATGGGCCCGACGGCGCCGATGACGTGGGAGCAGAAGGCCGCCCCGACCACCACGAAGAAGGCGCCGGCGCGAACGGCGCCGCGCCGCCGATTGCGCGCAAGCGAGAGGATTACGGCCGCCCCTGCGGCCCCAGCGTAGAGCCCCGACATCATGCGGCCCCGGGGCACCCGGGAGAGGAAACCCGGGAGCCACTGGTCCCCGACATCTCCCCCGGCGACCGCACCGATGACGGGAGCCGCGAAGACGGCTGCGGTGAGGCCGATGCCGGCGGTGGCGACGAGGGCGGCGAGGACTCGGGTCCGAAGCCGCCCCGGGCCAACGGTCAGCACCAGCGGCACGGTCGCCGCGGGTACCCAGGCGACGGGATGAATGCGGGCGGCCTGGGCAACGAGGAAGCCCGCCGCGAGGACCCGCAGCAGGAACACCGCATCGAGGGGCCGGCGCGGGCCGGTCGCGACGAGGGCGCCGGCGATGAGCAGGAGCGAGCAGATCACTGCGAAGTAGCTCTCGCTCTGAGAGATGCGAATCAACGAGGGCTCGGCGGCGACCGCCACGGTCAGAACGACCGCCACGGCACGATTCACCGACAGCGCGCGGAGGAGGAGCCAGGCGCTCGCCACCCCGAGAGCCCCGAGGACCGCCTGGAGGGTGAAGATTGCGGCGCTCGCCTCACCACCGATCAACGCCGCCGGCCAGCCGAATACCTCGGTGTAACCGGGGCCGTACTGGGGGGTCACGCAGAGGGCGTGACTGACCCAAAGGGGGCCCTGGCCGTTCTGGTGCACGAAGGACGCGTCACCGACCAACCCCCGGAGGACAAAAGCCCCCGCCCCCGCCAAGGCCGGGGGTCCGAGCCAGAGCAGGGCGCCCCGCCGGGACCAAGGCGCGCGCCGGTATCTGAGGAGGAGAGCAAAGGCCGCGGAGAAGAGGGCGCCGAGGAGCAGCCAGGGCACGGGGGGCGGGCGCGGCGCCCTCTCGGCCTCGACGCCACCGTCATCGGAGTCGTCGTCGCCCCCGCGGGGGCCCCCGGAAGCCGACCGGCCGCCGGGCACGTCGAGGGACGGGTCCCCTTCGAGGCAAGAGCCGACGGCGTCGAACGCGCGCTGAACGCCATCCGGGGCCTCGGACCAGTCGGGGAACTCGCCGACCGGAGATACCCCGAAGCCGTGAACGTGGTGGAAGGCCCGGGGCTTGTTTGCGGCGATCTCCACATCGACCGCGACCCCACCGGGGACCGAAGCAGAGAGGATAATGCCGCCGGGGTAGCACCGCCGGACGCGCACCAGGACCTCGTCGGTCGTGCAGTCTTCGGCCCACCGAGCCGCGTTCTCGCATCCCTGAGCCCCGGCCCGGGAGGGCGCGACGAGAACCACGGCGGCAAGCGCCCCCGCAGCGATCCACCGAAGCGACGCGCCAGCCCCACCGAGGTGAACGAAGCAATGTCGCGTCCGCGAGACGAGGAAATGCCGAGCATTTTCGAGTCGAGGGGATGGCGGCAGACGGTCGCGCCCCGCAAGCGAGGCGACAGGAGCATTTTTGAGATGTGCTCTAGTCGCGTCGTGGGGGACAGCCATGTTTTGCGGTCGGGGCCATCGTTCGGGTTCGCTCCCCGCCAGGCTAGCTGCATTCGCCGGTCGCTGACCAGCGTATTGCCAAGTCGGTGCAGCAGGTGGCCCGAGTCGCCGAGCCAGGGCCGGTTTGACGCGGGCCCTGGGGCGCGTAGTATCCCGCCGCACGGAGGCGGCCGTCGACTCGCCCCCACCTGGGAGATCCACCATGCGCCTCTTGTTTTTCACCGTCGGGCTCGCAGCGCTGCTCGCGGCGTGTTCCGACACGGGCCGCCCCGTGACGCCGGACACGGGCGTCGGCGATACGGGCGTCGGCGATACGGGCGTCGGCGATGCGGGCGCGGGTGACACCGGCGTCTCCGACTCGGGCCCGGATACGGGCGCTGCGGACTCCGGTGCAGACACCGGCACTCTGCCCACCACCGAGCGCAAAATCACCTTCCGGTCGTCCGGCGGGGGCGCGTCGTCTTCGACGGGCTACCGCTTGCGACTCAGCGTCGGCGCGCCACAGCCCACGGGCGTGGCGTCCGGTAGCGCAAACGAGCTAACCACGGGACCTGCGGCGGCGCGGCCCTGATGTCGGGTAACGAGATAGAGGGAGCGCGGACAATGGCGAGCAACATGCTTAGAGGGATCACGATCCTGTCGTGCCTCGTGGCGACGGCGACGACCGCGGCGGCCCAGGCCCCCGCACAGATGCCCATTCAGGGCTACCTGACGGACGCCGCGGGTACCCCCGTAGACGGCGCGACGTCGATGGTCCTGGCGATCTACGCCACGGAGACGGGGGGCACGCCGCTCTTCACCGAAACGCAATCGGTCTTGGTCGACGCGGGCTACTTCACGGCGTACGCCGGGGACGTGGGCACGCTCGACCTGACGGTCTTCCGCGACAACACCACGCTCTACATGAGCGTCACGGTCGAAGGCGAAGAGCTCCTGCCGCGCTCCCAGCTCGCGACGGTGCCCTACGCGGCCTACGCCGAGCACTCGGGTGACGCGACGACCGTCGGCGGCATGAGCGCCTCGGCCCTCGGCGCACCGGCCTGGTCCGCGATCACCGGTGTGCCCGCAGGGCTCAGCGACGGCGACGATGACACCACGTACAGCGCCGGCGCGGGGGTCACCCTTACGGGGACGACCTTCAGCGTGAACACCGCAGGCCTGCAGTCACGGGTCACCGGCGTCTGCGCGGTCGGCAGCTCGATCCGCGCCATCGCCGCCGGTGGCACGGTGACGTGCGAGGCGGACGACTCCGGACCTTCCTATGGCGCCGGCACTGGCCTGACGCTCACCGGGACCACATTCGCTGCCAATACGTCGGTACTGCAAGCGCGAGTAAGCGGCACCTGTCCCGCGGGCTCGGCGATCTCCGGCGTCACCGCCGCTGGGACGGTCACCTGTGAGGTCGATGACGACACGACCTACACGGCGGGCAATGGCATCACCATCGTCGGCACCACCGTCGCGGTCGAGACCACCGGGCGCATCGGAACCTATTCTCCGACGACTTGGGATATACAACAGGGGCACTGGGCCAACATCAGGTTCCGAATCGACGGTGGGGGAGCGGCCGGGCGGCTCGAAGTCTCCATCGACGGCGGCGCCACCTACGGCACCGTGTGCGATGATGCTTTCGATCAGAACAACAACGCCGCAAATGTGGTCTGCCGGTCGATGGGGTACTCGAGCGGAGTGCTGCTCGACAATGGCTTCGTGACCGATGGCACGGGCACCATCCTCATTGACAACTTCAACTGCCCGTCGTGGGCGGGCTCAATCTTCGACTGTCGCATCCCCCCATTTGGCGTCGAAAACTGCAGCCATACCGAGGACGTCGGCGTAACTTGCACCCTGTGATCGCGGGTCAGGACCAAACGAACGCCAGGTGAGCGTGGCGCCGCCCCCACCGGATGACCGGCCCCCGCTGGGTGCGGTTCTGCGACACTACGGCGTGCCCGCTTTGGTAGTCCTCGGGCTGAGCCTGGGCGCTGGCGCCTACCTCGACCTGCGGTCCCGGGTAGCCTCCCTCGAGGACAGAGAACCCTCGACGACGGCGGCGGTCGAGTTGCCGCCTCGAGATGCGGCGTCACCGGTCGAACGGGTCGAACCGAACCGAGTTCCGCCCGCGGCGCCCGAGGGTTCAATCGAGAGAGACGGAGAAGCGCCTGACTGGGACTGCGCGGGCACCATTGATCGGGAGTTGGTGCAGGTCACCGTTGGCTTGAAGGGCACCGACGTCTTCGCCTGCCACTCGGCTCGCGCAACCACGGTCCCGGGCCTTTCGGACTCGATTCGTTTGCTGCTGCACGTGCGCCAGGACGGGAAGGTCGATGGCGCCCACGTCACCGGAGCGAACGATGATGTTTTTGTGCGCTGCGTCGGCGAGCTCGCCCTCACCTGGCAGTTCCCTCCCCCCGTCGGCGGAGAATGCGCGATCGTGGAAGTCCCGTTCTCCCTCGGCGGATAGTTCGTAGTTCCCCCCCTCGCGTGCCTTCCTGTGATTCCATGCGCGCCTCAAGGGGAAGCGGACATGATTACTAAAACGCACTGGTTGATGGTTCTCGCATTGTCGATGTCGCTCGTCGGTTGTCCCGACGAAGCCGCCAGTGAAGGCGAAGTCGAGGGCGAAGTAGCGGTCGAGGCGAGTGACGAGAGGGCCGCGCCGTCCGACGGCACTCTCGATCGGACATCACTTCCCATCGCGCCGCCGGCGCACGAAACGATCACCGAGCTCGATGCCCGCAACGCGACCGCGCCACCACGCTTTCATGTGGAGGCTCCCGAAGACGCGCCGAACGTGCTCATCGTGCTCATCGACGACATCGGCTTCGGTGTCTCCGAGACCTTCGGTGGCGCCGTGCGAACTCCGACCCTGAGCCGCCTGGCCGAGAGCGGCCTCCGCTACAATCAGTTCCATACGACGGCGCTCTGTTCGCCGACGCGCATGTCAATGCTCACCGGGCGCAATCACCACTCGGCGAACACCGGCTCCGTTCAGGAAGTGGCGACGGCGTTCCCGGGCAACCAGGGGCTGCGCCCCGGAAGCGTGGCCCCCCTCGCCGAGATGCTACGCCTCAATGGGTACAGCACGGCGGCCTTCGGCAAGTACCACGAGACCCCCCCGTGGGAGTTGAGCGTCTCCGGCCCCTACGACCGATGGCCGACGAGCTCCGGCTTCGACAAGTTCTACGGATTCATCGCAGGCGAAACGAACCAGTGGGCGCCAATGCTCATCGATGGCCGGACGCCCGTCGAGCGGCCGGACGACCCCGACTATCACTTCACCACCGACATGGCGAACCAAGCGATCAATTGGACGAGAGCCCAGAACGCGATGACGCCGGACAAGCCGTTCTTCGTCTACTTTGCGACGGGCGCGACCCACGCGCCGCACCACGTGCCGGAAGAGTTCATCGCGCGCTACCGCGGCGAGTTCGACGAAGGCTGGGACGTCTATCGTGAAGCGACGCTCGCGCGGCAGATCGAAGCCGGCGTCGTGCCCGAAGGCACCGCTCTCACGGAGAGGCCCGAAGAGCTGCCGGCTTGGGACACGCTCTCGGCCGACCAGAAGCGCCTCTACGCGCGGCAGATGGAGGTCTTCGCGGGCTTCGCCGAGCACACGGACCGCGAGGTTGGACGCGTGGTCGATGCGATCGAAGCGATGGGCGAGCTCGACAATACGCTCATCCTCTACGTCTTCGGAGACAACGGCGACAGCGGCGAAGGAGGCCTCAACGGAACCGTGAACGAAATAGCCGCGCTCAATGGTCTGCCGGCGACCGTCGAGGAGCAGCTGGCCCACATCGACGAGCTCGGTGGACCGACGACGTACCCGCACTTTTCCGCCGGGTGGGCCCACGCGGGCAATACGCCCTTCCAATGGATGAAGCAGGTCGCCTCGCACTACGGCGGCACGCGAAACCCGCTGGTCGTGCACTGGCCCGGGGGCATCGAGGCGAGTGGCGAAGTGCGCTCGCAGTGGCATCACGTGACGGACGTCGCACCGACGATCATGGCCGCAGCCGGGCTGCCATTCCCCGAATCCGTGAACGGCGCGGAGCAGAGTCCCTTCGAAGGCGTGAGCATCGCGTACTCCTTCGACGATGCCTCGGCTGACGACCAGCACACGGTGCAGTACTTCGAGATGTTCGGTAACCGCGCCATCTACCAGGACGGCTGGGTCGCCGCCGTGAAGCACAAGACGCCGTGGGCGACCAACCCCGACACGCCCCTCGGCGAGAGCCAATGGGCGCTCTATCACGTCGCCGAGGACTTCAGTCAGGCTCACGACCTCGCCGCCGAGCAACCCGAACGACTCGAAGCGATGCAGGCGCTCTTCACCGAGGAGGCGATCAAGCACAACGTGCTCCCGCTCGACGACCGGGTCTTCGAGCGGTTCAACGCTGAGATCGCAGGGCGCCCGGACGTGATGGGCGACCGAACGTCGCTCACGGTCTACGAAGGCATGGTCGGCATGACCGAGAACACCTTCATCAACGTGAAGGACCGCTCGCACACGATCACGGCCCAGCTCGAGATCCCGGCCGGTGGCGGCGAGGGCGTGATCCTCAGTCAAGGCGGTCGCTTCGCAGGATGGAGCCTCTACATGAAGAGCGGCCGTCTGCACTACGCGTACAACTGGGTCGGGCGGGAGCTGTACACCGTCAGTACGCCGAGGGCGCTGCCCGCCGGCGAGGTGACCGTCCGCTACGTATTC
>JAFDCW010000446.1 GCA_019312705.1 Deltaproteobacteria bacterium | reverse complement strand
CGCGCTGGAACGAAGCGACAGCCCAGGTGTTCGAACATCGCGGGAGTCGCCTCTTCAATCTCTCTGCTTACGAGGGCATTCCGTACAACGATGCGTCGGTGCAGGCGATCGCCGACCAGCTCTTCGAGCGCACGCAAGACGGGGCCCTGCCATCGCTTGGCGCCGACTTCGCGCAGGTACTCATCCCGGCAACCGAGCTCGCACGGCCGCCCCAATCGTGGGTACTCACCGACTTCTGCTGGCGCCTGGTGGTCTTGTCGGACACCCCGGCGGCGGTGGCGGGCCTCGGGGAGTCCATGCGGCTGCTTCGGGACGTTCACCGCATCGGCCTGGATCGCATCGGGTCTGCCCTCCCGGCCCACCACAGCGCGCTGATCTTGGCGACCGCCGATGAGCTCGCCGCCTACGAGCAGGAGCTGCTCTCGTTGGAAGCCGTCCCCCTCGACATGCAGCCGGGCCCGCGCGAAGTGCTCGCTCAGGTCACCCGCCTGCCAAGCGGCGCCCTCGCTATCTTCATCACCGGCCGGAGCGAGAGCGAACTCGTCGCCGGCGCCGAGTACCTCGCCGCGCATCACGACGAGATGGGGATCCCCGCGGTCGGCTGGCACACGTTGATCGCGAAAAGCGAATGAAGCGGCGCTCCGAACCTATCGGCCGGACGTTGAGGACCAGTTCTACCGAGCGTCCGATACCGAAGCGATAGCGTGCGAGCCGATCGAAGGCCTCATCGTGCTCGGCGATCAGGTGCATCCACACCGTGTCGTGGACCCGACGGAGCAAGAAAGGTCGTTCGCCCATTCCGAGCGTACAAGATCTGACCCGGGTTGCGAACTCGCCAGGCTAGCCAGCCTTCTCTGATCGTGTAGGGTTTTCGCCCATGCCCATCGCGCGCCCCTCAGACAAAGAGACGGACCTGCTTCACCAGTGGGCCGCCCCGCTCACGCCGAACGACACCGTCACCGTCGCGGACGGAGACAGCTGCGTGTCGATCCAGTTCGGGAAGGTCATCGGCATCTTCGAGCCAGGGGAGCATCGCCTGCCCGCGCAGATCCCCGAGGGCGTGGAGCTCTGGTTTTGTGCAACGCGGCGCATGCTCGGGACGAAGTTCGGCGGCAACGTGATGGCGGGACGTTCGGCTTTCGGTGACTTCACCTTCCGCGTCGCGGCACCTCACCTCCTCGTCGGCCACGCTGCGGGCATGGGCTCGGCCGACGGCACGACCGAGTATGTCAAAGCGGCGGTAATGAGAGGTCTGACCCACGCCTTCGGTGTCTTGCCTCCCGATCCTTCCACCATGGGCGAGGCCCAGGCCCTCGCCGCTGAGCGCATCAACCTAGAGCTCGAACCGCTCGGCCTGAACTTCTCGGGCTTCGGCACGATGCAGGTCAACTAGGACCCCCTACTCGACGATGACGGTGACCTCGTCGTTGACGTTCTCCTCGACGGTCGCCGGAGACCCGCTGATTCGCACCGTGCTCGGGCCGGAGCCGCGGATCCGCGCGCTCTCACTCAGCTGAACCTCGAGCAAGGCGTCTCCGAGGACCTCGAGGTCGCCCCTTTCACAGGCGAGTCCCCCCGCCCGCACTACGCTCGGGCCCGTCACGATGGCGACGAGGTCGGTGCAAGTGCCGGTGACCTCCACCGCACCGCCTTCCGAGGCGCCAACGGCAAAGGCGTCCCCCGGCGGGGGGGCCATCGCGCCGCTCGCCATGACCGTCGTCCCCGGCCCGTTGCTGCTGATGGTGGCGAGCCCGTCGGTCGTCGCCCGGACGATGGGCGCCACGGTCGGCGCGATGTCGTCGGAGTCGATGATGAGCACGCCGAGGGCGACGCGGATGTCGACTTTGCTCTGAAGGTTCTCGTCGATGGTGACCTCGATCGACGGCGTCGCCCCGGGAATCGAGACGACCTCCACCAGGAAGCCGCGGCGGGCCACGATACCAGTGAATGCGGCGGGGCTCGGGAGCACCTGCGTCGTGACGTTGCCATTGCCCGGCGTGGCGGAGCAGCCGCCGGAGAGCCCAAGTAGGAGCAAGAAAAACAAGAAGAGCGGGGCGGCCCCGATCCCGAACGGCAGGCGGTCACCCATCGATTCGCTCCAACCCCACGACTTGGTACTGCGCCTCGCCCAGGCGGTAGAGGTGCACCCGGATGGGGCCGTTCGTCTCGCGGCCGGCCGTGGCGGCCACGACCGACACCGCGACGTAGCCCGGGTTGGCGCTCGTTCCTTCGCCCCCAGGCACGGTGACGCACATGCCCGTCTCGGTCTTCCGAACGGTCAGAGCCTCGCCCCCCGCCACGAGGTGCGCGGTGTAGATCCGCGCGTCCATCGTGCGCATGCCGCTGCTCACCGCCAGGTCTTCGAGGCACAGGGCGTCGCCTTCGACGTCGGGCCAGGACAGTGGAGAGAGGCGCGTCAGGAAGCGCTCCAGGATCTTCTGGCGGCGACCTTCGAGCACCCCCACGAGGAACTCGGTGTACTCGGGCCGGGAGAAGTTGCCCGCGGAGACCACGGCTCGAATCTCGGCCAAGCCGAAGCGCGAGAGGATCCGCGCCATCCAGGCGCTGTCTCGCTCGGTCCGGCGCTGGTACGCCGGGTTCGAGTAGCCGTTCTTCCACCGGTCCGGGTCGAAGAGGTCGACCTCGTAGTAACCGAAGATGGGGTGCTTGGGTGGAGCCACCGACTCGTCCCACTCATTTCGGATGAGTCCGAGGGTCAGGAAGTCGCCGAGAACATTCGGGATGTCGAGGTAGCGGGCGTGGCCGAGGCGCCGCGACATGGCGTCGCTCTCGGGCCAGATGATGCCGAAGGAGTCGCCGGCGTCGAGGACGAAGTGGCGGATGTAGCCGCGCCCCTCGCTGGTATCGACCCACACATCCATGTTGTTCGCATCCCGGGCGTCCACGTGATTGAGCCAAGCGGACAGGACGTACTGGCCGCGAATCTCCCGCCGGTCCCGGTGATCGATGATGTCGTTCGGGTCCTCGTCGCGGGTGCCCGAGTAAGACCATCCCCCGAGCAGGTCTCCCTGGATGAAAGCGCTTAGCGAACCACGGAGACGGCCCCCGGGGGCGGCGGTCGCTTGGGCGAGGACCTGGGCGACACTTTCCGGGGTCGGTGCGTCCTCATCCTCCTCGTCGACGAGCGCGGGGTCCAGGATGATGTCCTCACGGTCGAAGACCACCACCCGGTTGCAAGGGGTCGAGTAGCCAACGACGTGCAGCATTCGAGTTGCGATCGAATCGGACGCCGTCCCGCGCTCTTCCTGGTCGCGGTAGTCGACCTTGAAGATGTAGCGGTCGCCGTTCGCGTCCTGGACCAGGAGGCCGGGGCTGGTGCCGTCGGCCTTCGCCTCGAGGACTCGCCAGGGCTTTACTGGCTCCTCCGCCCCGCAGGCGCCGTTGACGAACTCGGACTCGGGCAGGGGGTAGCGGCCCAGGCGATTGATGAACCAGCTCGAGTCGGGGACCTCGTCGAGAGCGTTGACGTTCACAGCTTCGGTCGACGTCCGGTAGAGCCACACCTCGGCGAGGGGGCGCGTCATGCTGTTGTCTACGGCGTCCCAGAGCCAACTGTTGTATTCGCTCGGCGGCTGGGGACCGAAGGGGTGCATGTCGTCGTCCTGCCAACGGATCTCCGCTAGCGGGTACGTCGGCACCGCCGCGGCGCCGCAGCCGACCGAGAGCGTCACGGAAAGGATCACGAGGACACGCAGCTCAAAGGTCATTGTTCACCCCGATGACGAAGCGGAAAGACTGTACCCCGGGCCCGTTCCGGAACGTATCCGTGCCGAAGGCGACGGCGAGCTCGAAGTTCGACTCCCCGTCGATGGTGGGCTCGAAGCCAACCCCGAACGACATGCGCAGGTCTTCGGCGTCGAAGCCGGCGAGGTGCTCGTCGAAGACGTTGCCCACGCCGAAGTGCATGCGGCCGTTGAGGAAGACCCAGATCGGCCACTCGTAGGATGCCACCATCGCCGCCAGAGAGCGGCCCCGGACCAAGCCCGGCAGGAAGCCGTTGATCGACCCCAGGGCACCGATGTCGATGAGCTCGGTGAAGGGCACGATGCCTTCGCCCACCGGGGTGATGAACGCCAGGGCGGCCCCGAGGGAGAGGATCCGGTCGTCCCCGAGGATGTCCGTGGAAGCCCGAAGTAGCCCGCCCCAGCGCAGCCATCCATCGAGCCCATCCTCAGCCACGGCAGCCACGTGGGCCTCGCCGAGGAGTCGGAGGGAGACGCCGGCGTTTGGCCGGACGGTGACCTCCCGGGTATCGAGGCGCAGGTCGAGCCCCAATCGGAAGGCCGAGTATCCGCTGACGAAGCCGTCCGGGAGGGGCTGGCCACGGGAGATCATCTCTTCGCTGATCGAGGGGTCCCCGAGCGCCCGGCCGTCTTCGAAACTCGCGCTCCGGTAGCCAAACTCGGCCTCGACGCGAGAGCGCCGCCAGAAATGGCTATCGAAGATCAGCGACGTGTCGATCTGCGAGGTCCCGTACCGTGAGGTGATGAGCCGCGCGTCCCCACCGATATCGCCGAAGATCTGATCGGGTCGACGGAAGCCCTTGAGGCGTGCGGTCAGGTGCGTATTCTCGTTGAAGGTGATCTGGTCCTTGATGGCGCCGTTGAGCCACCTGGGCCCGAAGGTCCCGCCGTTCATCGAGATGCGATTGCCCTCGAAGAGAAAATCGGTCCAGAAGAAGTAGATGCCGAAGCTCGGCGCGAAGCCGAAGTCGAAGAAGGCGGTCGGAAAGATCCCGATCTTGTTGTCGCCGAAGAGGAAGATGCCGTCGGCGGCGGCGAGCAGGTCGGTCTGCTCGAGGGTTAGGAAGAGCCAGCCCAGGGGGCGGCGGAGGA
>JAFDCW010000023.1:15832-20603 GCA_019312705.1 Deltaproteobacteria bacterium | reverse complement strand
AGGGCGCTTTGGGGATAGCTACCTCCCGGTCCAGGGGTTTGACCACGACCCGGTTTCCCAGGCGTGGTTCCTCGCCGGGGGGGCGCCGGGCATGAGCGTCGAGCATCTGGATGGCGGTGCCGGATGGCGCCGCCGGGCGCGCCGACCGGCCACGGCTTCCGCGACCGCGCCGGAGCGCACCTGGGTCACCCGGGTCAGCACCGGAGACGATGAAGCGGCACCCCGCGGTACGGGCACCGGCGGCGCGGGTCGAGGGAGCGACGGCGGCCTCTCCCAGGCGTCCGTCGCCCGGGCCCTGGCCCTCGGCACCCGGGGGCCCCGGGGCTGCTACGAGCGCAAGTTGACCGTACGCCCGGACCTCGCCGGAGACGTCCGGGTCACCGTGAGGGTCGACGGCGATGGCCGAGTGGACGAGGCGCGCATCGTTTCCTCGTCGCTCGCGGCGGTCGACGTCGATGCGTGCATCCTCACCGAAGTCCGAGGCATCCGCTACCCGGCGACCGGCGCCTCGGGCAAGGTCGAGGTGAGCCATGTCTACTCCTTCACCATGGCGAACCGGGCCTTCGGCCAAAGGCGGCAATGCAGCGACGCTTCCCGCCAGGGCCTCGACACTCGCCAAAGGCTCTGGCGCGAGCGCCTCACGGCGAGCGCGGGCGTCGCGGGAGCGCTGCACGTCTATCGCGAGGCCTCGTCTTCGTGCGAGGTCGGCAGCTGGCGCGCGCGTCGCACCCTCCTCCGCATGATGCTTCGCGGCGTCGGCGGGATCGGTGGTCAGGTGCGTCTCTATCGCGCCTTCGGCCGGGAGTCACCGGTGGCGGCGTACCTACGTCGGGCGATTCTCCGCAACGTGCGCACGCCCCATGACGTCGAGGTGGTCCGCGCCGGCCTCGGCATCGACGCCCCGGTCGATTGGGGCGTCTTCAGCCGGCTCTACAAGGCGAATACCAACCCCGAAGCCCGCCTGCGCCTCGTGCGCACCTGGCTCGAGGTCATCCCCGAGGAGATGGACCTGCGCCTGCGACTGCTCGCCCTCCTCGAGGAGACGGGCAAGATCCCCGAGGCGCGGCGTCTGGCCCGCGATCTCCGGGGCGCACCCCTCGCCGATGCCAGGGTTCGGACTGCGGTCGGGGAATTCTGGCTTCGCCAGGACGACATCGACGAGGCCCGCCGGGTCTTCAGCGAGATCGTCGAAACGGCGCCCCTCGACCCCTGGGCTCGCAAGCGCCTCGGGGACCTCTACCGAACCCACGGTTGGTACGACGATGCCTACCGCGAGTACCAGACCCTCGCCCGTCTGCGCCCGAACGACGACTCGGTTCTCCTCGACCTCGCCCGGGCGGCGGCCGGTGCCGAGCGCCTCGACGAAGCGCTGCGCCTCGAGCAGCGGTTGAGCGAGACCGCCGACGCGGGCGCCAAGGAAGGCATCGCCGAATTGGCCCGCATCTGGACCCGAGTTCGCCTCGCCCGCCTCGCCAACGAGGACCTCGACGAAGAGACGGCCCAGGCCCTCCGGAGGCGGACGAGGCAGACCGGGGCCCTCCGAGAGCCCCCGGCGATATTCGTGGCCCTCGTATGGGAGCACCCCGATGACCGCCCCGAGCTCTTCTTCCGCTACCCCGAGCGGCCGGACGAGGACGACGAGTCTTGGGAACCCGCCGAGGTGCGAGGCGATCATCACGGGGTCGCCGCGACCGACGTTCGGGAGCGCGAAGAGGGAGACTACCTCTTCGAAGTGCGCCGCGAAGACGAGGACGCGCTGCGCGACACGACCGCCGAGCTCATCGTCGTCGTCGCCCCGGCGACTGACGACCAGCGTGTACTCATCACGCCGGTGCGACTGACCCGCGAGGCACGAAAAGTCCGATTCTCCCTCGCCGGAGACCAGCTCCGGGAAGTACCCGTTCCTAGCGAGTGAGGCCGGCGACGATCTCTTCGGTGAGCGCCCAGAGCCGCTCGGCCATCTCGTCGTTTTGGCCGTGCCGGGACGACCGGGCGATGTTGCAGTCGGAGAAGTACTCGCCGCTGACCTCTGCGAGGGAAGGGTGGGTCGCCACGTAGCATTGGGTCGCCGAGCCCTCGGGCACGCTCTTCATGGCGATCACCGCCCCAACCTGGGACCCGACCTTCACGACCGGGTTCATGTGCCGGGTGAGGTTGGTGTGGATGACACCGGGGTGCAGTGAATTGGCCGTCTTCTTGGTCCCCTCGAAGCGCTTACTCAGGGACCGGGCAAAGAGCAGATTCGCGAGCTTCGATTGGCCGTAAGCGGTGCGCGCCGCGTAGCTGCCTTCGAGAGTGGGGTCGTCGAAGCGGATGCCGGACCGCGGAGCCCAGCGGTGGGCTTCACTCGAGAGCATGACCACCCTCCCGTCGTCTCGGAGCAGGTCCAGGAGCCCCGTCACCAGCATGAAGTGGCCGACGTGGTTCGTGAAGAATTGACGCTCCTGACCATGCACCACCTCCCGGGAGGGCAAGGCCATGATGCCGGCGTTGCAGAGGATGACGTCGAGGCGGTCGCCGCGTTTTTGCACCGCGTCGACGCATGCTTTCACGGACCCGGGGTCGGCCAGCTCACATACCAGCGGTACCGCGTCCCCCTCGAGCAGGGCGCCCGCTTGCTTCGCCTTGGCCTCGGTTCGGGCCGTGCCGAAGACCCGGGCGCCGCGCATCGACAGGACCCGAGCGCTCTCTTCTCCGAGGCCCGAGTTGACGCCCGTGATGAGTATGTTCTTGCCGCCGAGGTCGAGGCCGTCGGTTACCTCTTCGGCGGTCGATGCGTAGCCGAAGCCGCTCGCTCCGCGGCGGCCCTTGACGATGGACAGGAGGGACATGGCCCGACTCTGGGCACAGCCCTCGCAGATGACAAGCCCCCTCGCCCAACGGTCCGTCCGGTGCAGAAAAATGGTAGGAGGAAATCATGACCGACCTTTCGTCATTCTTCCGCGAGCGCTACGTCGAGCTCTTCAATCGGGGGGTCGCCATGCTCGAAGCCGGGGCCGGCGATTCTCCCGAGGCCGAGGCGGTCCACGTCGACGTGAAGGGCGCCCGAGGCGCGAGCCGACTGCGCTTCGAGGGGCAAGAGACGGAATCAGACACGGGACAAGAGACGATCGAGGTGTGGCTCTCCCTCGCCGATGGCGTGATGTCGGCCCTCGACGAGCGCCCCGAAGGGGTCCCGGCTCGCCTCTCGGTTTCGATGCCGCGGGCCGCGGCCGATCTCTGGGTTCTGGAGATCGAAGGCCGGGAGAACCTCGACTCCGACGAGGCCGCCCTGCGTCTGGCAAAGGGGGCGAGCAGACGCATGGAAGATGCGATCGGCGACGAGGCCCTCGACTTCCATCTGATCATCAAGGACACCCCCGACTTCGATGAGGTCGTGGTGCGGGTCGCCCTGCACGCGGTGGATCTCCCGGAAAAGCCCACCTTCACGGCGACGGTGCGCTGGGACGACCTCGAAGAGATGCGGGGCGCCGGGAAAAACCTCCAGCAGTTGATGATGGGAGGCAAGCTCAGGCTCGGGGGTGACTACACCCGGGCGATGCAGGTGGCCCTCGAGCTCATGGATAAATCCCGCTGAGGGCGAATAATTCACGCCCGCTGCCCATGAGACGTGCGCCAGATGCCCGTGAGAAGCCTGACGAGAGCGAAATGTCCTCGTTGCCCGCCACATGTCATAGAATCGGCGTCACATGATTCGAATCGCCCCGTTCCCCACCGCTCTCCCCACGGCCGAGGGGGGCACGTGATGAAGCCGACTTTCGCGTCCGCTCTGTTCCTCTTCGTCGCCCTGCTTTTTGTTTCGTCGGTCGCCGAGGCTCAGGCCCGCGTCGTCGTGATGCCGTTCTCCGGGGCCGGCGGGCCTCGGGTTCGCAATCAGGCGGTTCGCGTTCTGTCCGACGTCGATAGCCTCGAGCTCGTGCCTGCCGATCAGGTCGGCGCTCCGGAGTCGCCGAGCGAGTACGAGAGCCGCGCCCGGGACCTCGGCCTTCGGGCCTTCATCTCGGGGCGCGTCGTTCGTCGTGGAGGACGCCATCAAGTGACCGTCGTGGCGCGCGATTCGCAGGGCGAAGAGATCCATCGCAAACGGTACCGGGGTCGCAATCTCAACGCGGTCGGCGCCGCGGTTCGCCGGGGGATCTGGCGCGACTTCGAAGACGCGATCATGGGCGCTCAGGATCCCGAGGGAGCGCCTGACCCCGAGCCGGTCGCCGCCCCGGCGGCGCAGGGCGGGCAGGGGGGACAAGGGGGGCAGGACCTCGGCCCCGTCGTCGTGCTCGAGTTCGAAGGTCCCGCAGCGGCACGAGCCCGGGACCGAGTGGTGGGCGCCCTCGAAGAAGAGGGCGTGCCGCTGGTATCCCTATCGGAGGCTCAAGGCCTCGGCCATGACCTCGGCGACGAGGACGGTCGCGCCGCCGCGGCCGCTGAGCTCGGCGTGGCCGCTTTCATCGGCGGCGAAATCGATCGCGCGGGACGGCGCCACTCGGTTGAAATCACCGTCTATGACGGCCAGGACGGCGAAGAGATCGACTCGGCAGAGTTTGGAGGGCGCAACGCAAACCGGCTGCTCCTCAGCATCGAGGCCGGCGCATTCGGCGAACTCTCCGAGTACATCTCCGAGGGTGAAGTTCCCGAACGGGTCGAAGGTGACGATGACGACGCCGACGAAGGTGACGATGCCGACGAAGATGACGACGATGATCGGTCAGGGACCAGTGACCCCCGGCCCTCACCGCTGACGTTGATCATCGAGATCGGCGGTGTCGGCCGGGAC
>JAFDCW010000023.1:0-15794 GCA_019312705.1 Deltaproteobacteria bacterium | reverse complement strand
ACGCTTGGGCAGTCGGGGGGGCGCTGCACTATTACCCGGCGGCGCACTTCACCGATGGCGTCCTCGCAAACTTCGGACTCGACGCGCGCATCGGCTCCGCTTTCGGGCTCAAATCACAGCAATGCGCGGTGCCCCTCGACGCGGGGCAGTGCCCGGCGGGTGAAATCCTCGAGTTCCCGACGACCCTCTGGGGGTTCTCCCTCGGTGCTCGGTTCCGTATTCCGTTCGCTGCCCACACCCTTACTGCCGTCGTGGGCTACGGCCTCCAGAGCTTCCGCATCGAGGCGATCAGTCCGACGGTTAGCGCACCGGAGATTCCCGACGTCGACTACAGCTTCATGCGCCTCGGCGCTGAGGTACGGTTTGTCTTCGGCTGGTTCGTGACTGAGCTGAACTTTGCCTACCTGCCGCTCTTCGGCACCGGGCAGCTCTCTGAGCCGGATTGGTTCCCCAACAACAGCGGCGCCGGCCTCGAGGCCGGGGGCGTATTGGGCTTCCTCCTGGCCGACTGGGTCGAGCTCCGCGCGGCCTTCGAGTACCGGCGCTTCTGGTTTTCCCTCAACCCGGAGCCCGGCGACGCCCGGATTGCCGGCGGCGCCCTGGACAACTACTTCAAGGGCAGCCTCGGCGTGGCCTTCTACTGGCCAGGCTCGGACTGACCAGAAACGGCCCGTCGCCCTCTGGCCGTCAGTGGTCGAGCAGCGACTCGCCGCCTACGGTGACCAGATAGTCGCGTAGCGACTTGCCCTCCTCGTCGGAGAAGGTATCGCCGAGCGCGTCGACGCTCTCCATACGGTCGAGGCGGAACGATCGGAAATCGCGGCGCAGCTCGCACCAGGCGGTGAGCGTCCATCGGCGACCCCAGAAGAACGCCCCGAGGGGCCGAACGGTTCGTGACGATGCCTCGCCGTCCTCTCGTCGGTAAGCCAACCGGAGTTTGTTCTTCGTCATCAACGCGCCGCGGACGGTCTCGAGGGTCTCCGAGAGTTCTTCGGCTTCCTTCGTGCGCACGGCGAAGAGCGTGCTCTCCTCGAGGACGGGCTTGAGGCGCTTCGGCAGGACGTTCTCGATCTTCGACAGCGCTTGGGCCGCAGCCTTCGCGAGGCGGTGGTCCGCAATGCCGCGCACGATGCGGGCGCCGAGGACCAGGGCTTGAATTTCGTCTGCGTCGAACATCAATGGGGGCAGGTCGTAGCCGCGCCGAAGTTGGTAGCCGACGCCGGCCTCTCCTTCGATCGGCGTGCCCGACGTCATCAGGTCGCGCACGTCCCGGTAGATGGTCCGTTCCGAGACCTCGAGTTGCTCGGCCAACCAGCGCGCGGTGACCGCCCGGCGCCGGCGCCGAAGCAGCTGGATGATCTGAAAGAGTCGATCGGCGCGCCGCATGCCCGCCATGCTAGAGGGTGGATCGTGACGTTGGCTATCCCTGACGAGAACTGAAGAGGTCAAAGCGTAGCCGAGGGGTCCTGACAGCCCTGTGTCAGGAGCCTCTACGGTCCACGAGGATTTTCTTCGGTCCGCTTCGCGCTATCATCCCGGCCATGATCACCCACGTCGTCCTCTTCAAGATGAAGGAACCCGCTGAAGAACACGCGACCGCCGTCGCCGTGCGTCTGCGCGCGATGGAGGGCAAGGCCAAGGGCCTCGCGGCGATCACCGTGGGTGAGGACGTGAACCGGGGGCCCCGCGCGTACGACCTCTGTCTCATCACCAAGCACGAAGACCGAGACGCCCTGGTCGCCTATCAGGTCGACCCGACGCATCGGGCCGTGAAGGCCTACATCGACGAGGTGGCCGAGGGCTCCGTCGTCGTCGACTACGAGGGCTGACGGAGGAGGGTGCCCGTTAGCGGGAAACGCCCAGCTGGTACTGCTGGCAGTCGCCGGGGCCAGCTGCCCGGTAGACCCGAATCACTGCGCTCTCGGGCCAGGGCAGGTCCCGCGTCGACCATTGGGTCTCTCCCTCGAGGGCCTGGTCGTCGGTGAAGGACCACGACTCGATGTCCTCGGCCGGGGTGCCATCGGGGCAGGCGTAGCTCGTCGTACACGTGCTGCGAACCTCGATTCGAAACGCGTCGCCCTCGTTCATGACCAGCTCGATCGCGGGCAGACCGACGCCCGGGACGCCATCGATCATCGCGGGGAAATCGACCCGGAACCAGTCTTCGTCGCCGCCATCTGGCAGCACCCCGGGGGCGGGCATCGCCGTATCCCCGGCCATGATCGACCCGAGATCCGTCGCTCCACCGCAGACCCCCGAGTGGCCCTCGTCCTCGCACGCGGGGCCCGTGTCGACGGGGGGCGTTCCCGAGTCCGCCGGATCGGGTCCGCCGGTATCCCTCCCCGAGTCCGGCCGGCGCAGCGCTGAATCGCCGCCGGTCCCGGTGTCCCCGCTGCTGCTCCCCTGCGCGCACCCGGCGGTCACAACGATGGCGAGCGCCAGGATTGGCAAGACCCGCGCCGCGCTGCCAGATGCCCTCATGAAGGGATTATTCTAGCGGACGCTCGGCAAAATCCGAAACGGGCGCAATCGGCGCAACTCGGGACCTCTCCGCCCGATAAGGCTGCCCATGATGGCCAAGCCCGTTGATTCCACGCTGACCGCCAGCGCCTTCGGCGGCCCTCGCCGCGTACACCTCTTCATCTTCTCGCTCTTCTTGGTCGGCGTCTCGGGGCTCTCGGGGGCCTGCGGCGGGCTCCCGGTATCGGCCCCGGCCATGCGTCACAACGCCGACGGCGCAGAACTTCTCGCGCGCGGCGACCTCGATGGGGCCGAGGCGCGCTTTCGCCTCGCCCTCGAGCTGCGACCGGGATTCGCGGAGGCCCGGGCCAACCTCGGCATCGTCGCCGTCGAGCGCGGGGACCTCGTGGGGGCCCAGGTGAGCATCGAGCAAGCTCTCGACGCGGACCGCGATTTTGCCCTCGGGTGGTCTGGCCTCGGCGTCGTCCGGGAGCGCCGGGGCGATGCCGAGGGGGCGATGGAGGCCTACGGAGAGGCTCTGGCCATCGACCCGACGCTGCCGACGCCCCGGCGGAACTTGGCGTTTCTCCTCGCCCGGGAGGGGCGGCATCGGGAGGCTCGGGCCCATCTCCTCCGGCTGCTCGTCGTCGACGCGGAAGACCCCGAGGCGGCAGCGGTCCTCGGGTGGTGCGAGCTGCGCCTCGGTCGTATTCGGGCGGCCCTCGATCGGGCGACCGCCGTCCTCGCCCGGTGGCCTCGCCACCCGAGGGCGCTCCTGGTGCGGGGGGCAGCCCGGGCGCGCCTCGGCGACCTCGAACACGCCCTCGACGACCTCGAGGGCGCGGCGCGCGCCCGGGAGCTGCGCACCGATGCCCTCACCTATGCGCTCGCGGTCGCCACCCTCGCCGGCGACGACTCCCGGGCGCAGCAAATCCAAGCGAACCTCGACGGCCCGCGGCGAGAGCGCCCCTCGTCCGAGGCCTCGCCGGCCCGCGACGTCCCCGGGACGCCGCGAACGGCCCTGGCAAGTCACTGAAACCTTGCGGTTTCCGGGGCCTCGCCGCTACCCTGGGGTCGGTTTTCCTGAGGGAATTCGGAAGGCGCGACGTGGATAAGCTGGACCCCAAGCATTATGGCACGGCCGCGGTCGTTGGTTTCGTGGCCGCGATGGCTGTCTATGTCGTCACGGTTTCGGCCGATGAGCCCAACCTGGTCGCCGCTCTGGTGAGCGGTGCGGTCGTGGCGCTTGTGGCCGGCATTGCGATGGGCTTCATCATCCGCGAGACCGTCCCCCAAGACGAACACGACCGCGCCCGCACCGAACACGAACGGGTGCTCGCCGAATACCAAGGACTGCAGAGCGACGTCGCCGCCCTCCGCACCTCCGAAGCCGCGCGCCAAGACGCGGCCGAGGAGCTCCAAGACCAGCTGCACGGCCTCCGGACCCAGCTCGAACAGGCCAAACGGGAACGCGATGACAACCGCAAGGCGACGGACGGAGTGAAGTCCGATATCGGGGGTCCGAGCCAGGACCTCACCCACCAGGTCGATCGCATTTCTTCGGCCCTCGGGGAGCAGATGGTCGCCGCCGAGCAGGGCGCGACGTCGATGCGCAACATGTCCGAGGCCCATCAGGAGATCGCCCAGCACGTCGAAGCCCTCGCTTCGAGCGCCGAAGAGAGCTCTTCGTCAATCCTCGAGATGACCGCGACCAACGATGAGGTCGCCGAGAACATGGCCAACCTCGCGGCGAGCGTGCGCGAGACGGTCTCTTCCATCGAAGAGATGGCGTACTCCATCAAGGAGGTCGCCCGGAACGTCGACGCCCTGTCCTTGACCGCCGAAGAGACCTCCTCGTCGATGAACGAGATGGACGTATCCATCGACCAGGTTCAATCCAACGCCAACGAGACGGCCCGGCTCTCCGAGGAGGTTGCCGCGGACGCGGCCACCGGGGCCGACGCCATCCAGAAGACGATCGTCGAGATCCAGCGCATCAAGGAGAGCTCCGGGACCGCGGTGTCCGTCATCTCCAACCTCGGAAGCCGCATCGAAGCCATCGGCGATATCCTCAATGTCATCGACGACGTGGCCGAGCAGACCAACCTCCTGGCCCTAAACGCCGCGATCATCGCCGCCCAGGCCGGGGAGCACGGCAAAGGGTTTGCCGTCGTTGCGGACGAGATCAAAGACCTCGCCGAGCGGGCCGGCGTCTCCACCAAGGAGATCGCCGAGCTCATCAAGACCATCCAGACCGAGTCGAAGAACGCGATCGTGGCCGTCGAGCGGGGCAATACCACCGTCGACCGCGGCGTCGAGGTATCCGCCGAGGCCGAGCGCGCGCTCAAGAAGATCCTCGACAGCTCCGAGAAGTCGACCTCGATGGTCCGGGCCATCGCCCGAGCCACGGTCGAGCAGGCCAAGGGCTCGAAGCAGGTCACCGACGCCATCGGCCGCATCGCCGAGACCGTTCAGCAGATCGCCGCGGCCACCGCCGAGCAGGCCCGTGGGTCCGAGCTGATCATGAAGAGCGCCGAAAAGATGCGTCTCATCACCCAGCACGTGGAGCGCAGCTCCCAAGAGCAGGCCCGAGGAGGGCGGCAGATCTCTCAGTCCATCGAGAATATCTCGAACATGGTCAACCACCTGAACCAGGCCCAGCGTCAGCAAGCCCGGGGCGCCGAGCAATCCCTCCAGGCGGCGGCCCGGATTCAAGACCTGACCCGGGACTTCGAGGGCAATATTCGCCAGATTGCCGCTGTATCCGATCGCATCAAGGTGGTTTCCGAGGGGTGACCCGGGCCCTTTTCCGCGGTAGACCTCCGGCGCGTCATGTTCGGTATTGGTTTCGGCGAGATGCTTGTCATCGCGGTGGTCGTGCTCATCGCGGTTGGCCCGAAGAAGATGCCGACCTTCATGAAGGCGGTCGGCAAGGGGCTGCGCGAGTTCCGCCACGCCACCCGTGAGCTGAAGAACGCGGCGGGCCTCGACGAGCTGCTCCGGGACGAGGACCTGCGCAATCCGCTGGCCCACAAGCCGAAGAAGCACAAGCCGCGCCCCAACTACACGCTGAACGACGAGGATTTCCGAGCCGAGCGACCGATTGCCGGCACCGATGTCTCCCACGCAGTCGCCCAGCCCAAAGACGCCCAGGCCCATCGCGAGGCGCCGGCCCCGGCGCCGGTGGACGACCCGGTCTTCGCCTCGAATGACGAAGCCGAGCCCGAGCCCAAGGCCGCGCCCGAAGCGAAGACCGCCCCCAAGGCCGCGCCCGAGGCGAAGGCGGTGTCTGTGCCCGAACCCGAGCCCGAACTCGTCGCGGCGGGCGACGACCAAGGGGGGCTCGGCAAGTGACCGCCGAAGCCGAGGCTGATGCCGAAGCGACCGACGAGACGGTCACCCCCGAAGACGACGTCGAGATGGGGTTCTTCGATCACCTCGGAGAGCTCCGCTATCGCCTCATCCGCTCGCTCTACGGGTTGATCCCCGGCGTCGCCGTCGGTTGGATTTTTCGCGAAGAGCTCCTCGGCGCCCTCATCGAGCCGTTCCGCCTCGGCTGGGTCTCGATCGGTATGGAGGGTGAGCCGAAGCTCGTCTTCCTCAATCCCATCGACCCCTTCGTCGCCTACCTCAAGATCGCCCTCATGGTCGGCGTGCTCGTCGGCGGGCCCTGGCTCTTCTGGCAGCTCTGGGCATTCATCGCCCCGGGGCTCTATCGAAAGGAAAAACGCCTCGCGATCCCCTTCGTACTGATCGCCACGCTCTTCTTCGTCGGCGGTCTGTCCTTTGGCTACTTCGTCGTCTTTCCTTCGGCGTTCGAGTACTTCCTCGAGTTTGCGGTGATCCTCCCCGGGGGCGTCACCCTCGAGCCGACCATCGCCATCAGCGAGATCCTCACCTTCGAAGTGCGCATGCTGCTCGCCTTCGGCATCGTCTTCGAGCTGCCGGTGGTCATCAGCTTCATGGCCCTCGCGGGCATCGTGAACTGGAAGCAGCTCCTGCGCTTCAGCCGGTGGTGGGTGCTCATCGCGACCGTCTTGTCGTCGTTGCTCACGCCCCCGGACGTCGGCTCCCAGCTCCTCATGCTCGGGCCGCTGATCTTCCTCTGGTTCGTCTCGGTCTTCTTCGCCTGGGTCGTCGGGCGCAAGAAGGTCGACTGAATCAGTCGGCCGGCTCGCCCTCTGGGCTCTCATAGGGAGCAAACGTCGGCACGTCGTCGTCGACCAACCACTGGTCGCCCCAGAGGCTTTGGCCGCCGTCGATGGAGAAGGTCTGGCCCGTGATGAAGTCCGCTTGGGGGCTGGCGAGGTAGCACACCAGGTGGCTCACCTCTTCGGGCTGGCCGAGGCGCTTGGCGAGGCAGGCCTTGCGCGCGTTTTCGAGCAGTGATGGCGGATACTGTTTGGTCCCGGTCGACTCGATGATGCCCGGGGCGACGGCGTTGACGCGGATGCCATGCATCGCCCACTCGACGGCCAGGGTCATGGTGAGGTTCTCGACGCCGGCCCGGGCGGCGCCGGTATGCACCATGCCCGGAAAGCCTCGTCGGCACTGGGCAATGATGTTGATGATGCGCCCGCGCTTTTGCGGAATGAGGGCCATCGTTCCCACGGCGTGGGTGAAGTTCCAGGTGCCGAGCAGGTTGTTGCGCACGACCGCCTCGAAGCCCTTGGGCGAGATGCTTTCGGCGGGCGAGGGAAACTGGCCGCCGGCATTGTTCACCAGCACGTCGATGCGCCCGAAACGGTCGAGGACCCCTCGGACCCAGGCGGCGACCTGCTCTGGGTCGCGGATGTCGCAGGGCTCGGCGAAGACGCGGTCATCGACCTGGCTTTGGTCAGGGCTCTGGCCCGCGCGCTCTTGACCCTCTTGGCTCTCTTGGCTCTCCTGACTCTCTCGGGCGATGAGCTTCGCGGCGTCCGCGAGGGGCTCGGGTCGACGCCCGCAGATCGCCACCTTCGCTCCGAGGCGCGCCACCTCCCGGGCGATTGCGAGGCCGATGCCGGTCCCCCCTCCGGTGATGGCCACCACCTCGCCTTCGAAGAGGTCGTCCTGAAAGATTGTCGGTGCGCGTTGATCTTCGGTCATCGGCCGCGGACTGTACCATCCGCTACGTCCATGCCGATCCAGCCCCTCGACCACCTGAAAGAGTCCCTCGGGACCTTCCGGGCCCAGCCCGTCTCCATGGCCGTCCTCGGGCTCTCTCTGGTGCTCTCGGCCTTCCTCCTCCCGTGCGGCCTCGGTCTCGTTGCGCTCCCGTGGTTCGGCTCCGAGCTCTACGCGTTTCAGGTGGCGACGCAGGCCGGCGGCAAGGTCCGCCGGAATCGGGCCTGGCTCTCCGCGGGGGTCTTCATCCTCGGCGCTGCGATCCTCGTCATCGTCGCCGCGGTCCTCGCCTCCCTCGGGGCTCACCTTCGAGGTGAGGACGCGTTCACCGATGCTCGGCGGGTGGGCCTGACCGCCGGTGGCGTCGCCCTCGCCGCGTTCTTCATCATGCCCTTCACCTACGCGCCGCGCATCCTCGTGGACCGGGGCGGGTCCATGGGCGGCGCCGCCCTCGAGAGCGTGCGATTCTTCATGCAGGATGGCGCCTTGGGCCACGTCGCGATGGTCTTCCTCGCCCACGCCATCCAGTCATCGCCCCTGGCCATCGCGACGGTGGTCGGGCTCTTGTTCGCGGACGCGTCCTTGGTGCCCTTCCTGCTGCTCGGCGCCGTGCCCTTCCTCGCGGTGACGGTTCCCGTGGGGCAGGGGGTGATCACCGCGGCCTGGGTCGCCCGGCGGCACCGGCTCACGGACGCATCCCGGCGCCGGCCCGCCGGGCGACCACCCGCTTCGGTCATCGCGGCCCTCGCGCTCTCTTGGATCGCACCGGGCATCGGCGTCTCCCTCGTCATCGCGTCCCTCGTGCACCCGTCGCCCCTCTTGCGCATCGGCGAGGCAGACTCGATGGCGACGGACCCTCTGCGGGTATTGGTCGACGCGCAGGTGGAGGGCCGCGTGCGCACCCTCGTGATCCCCGACACGGCGCTCACGGTCGAGGTCGATGGAGCCGACGTCCGGGTTGTCGCCTCCGATGGGGGCGGCGCTGGAGAGCTTCCCATCTCGTCCAATTCGGAAGCGCGAGAGACCGACCGGGAAGTCCATCGCGTGCGCATCGCTGGCCGCCGTGATCTCTATTTGATCGACATCTCCACGGCGGCCGGATGGTATCGGGCCACCATCGACCGCGCCGGCGTTCGCCAGGGGGACGACCTGGGCTTGCGTCTCGCGGCCCGGGTGACGCCGTGGGGGCTCCTGGTCCTCGCTCTGGCGCTGCTCTTGGTTCCCCTCGTGCTCACGGGCGGCATCGCGGCCCTTGCCCAACTCCGGGCCTCTTCTGCACGCTCCCCGGAGGACGTCCCCGACCTCGGGTTGTCGGCGAGGCGGGCTCGGGTCCTTCGCTCCGTGGCGCTGATGACCCTCGGCCTCGCACCGCTGAGTCTCGGTGCCCTGGCGGTCGGGCTCATCGCGCTCCTCTGAACGCTCGAATGAATGGTCGGCCGCGGGCGCGCACCTCGACTCCCGTGCCGCCTGGGATACACTCCGCCCCCTCATGGCGAGTTCCGAAGACAAGGCCCCCCACAATGACTCTGAGGAGGACCCCGAAGCGGGCCCTGAGCCGTTGCCCGGACAAGGGTCCGAAGAGGGCGAGCGCCTGCGCTCGGCGGAAGGGGCCTTCGAACGCGGGGACTACGTCGAGGTTCGGCGCGTGACCCGCGGGCTGCTCGAAGCGAGTGACGATGGCGTCGCGGCCCATGCCCGGGGTCTCTTGCATCGCACGCAAATCGATCCGATCCAGGTCGTCGTCATCCTCGCCTGCCTCGCCCTCTTTTCGACCATCGCCTACCTCTACGTACTGACATGACTAGCGCACGAATCGTCCTCGTCTCGATGTTGGCGACCGTCGCCTTTGCCTGCGGCGCTGCCCAGGACACGACGGAGGGGCCGCGTGCGGACATACACGCCCCGGACCACCTCTACCCCCTCGGCATCGACTACGTCTGGTCCTACCAGGTCGACAACGGCATCGAAGACGTCCTCGGCGTCGCCCGGGTCATCGCCGTCATCGGGCCGCGCATCGAAATCAGCGCCCTCGGTGGCGAGCCTTTCGTCTACGAGCGCCGCGAAGGCGGCATCTATCGCCCGGCCTCGTCGACGTGGTTGCTCAAAGCGCCGATCACCGTCGGCGCCGAGTGGGAAGCGCCGAGCGGTCGCACGGCCCGGGTGACTTCGGTCAGCGCGCGCATCGAAGTGCCCGCGGGCGAGTTCGAGGACTGCGTGCGCATCGAAGAAGACGGCGGCGACGACCAGAAGACCGTCAAGACCGTCTACTGCCCGGGCATCGGTCCCGTGTACGTCGAGACCTCGATGCAGCTGACGCTGACCGAGCAGCCGCCGCGCATCATCGGGCGCTTGATGGGCTGCAATCTGCGGGAGCAGAACGAGGGCACGCCCTGCATGGACATCACGGCGCCCTGAGCGCCGTACGTCGTCCCTACTCGCTCGGAGTCCGCTCAATGGAGGCGAGTTGCGTGAAGTACGTACGAGGCCCCGATCTCCAGGGGCTCTGCCGCCGGTAGGTCGAAGTGTCTGCCCATGAACACCTGCCGCGCGCAGGCATTGAACTCCGGGTACAAGTTCGTCACAGGAGCCGCTCCGCGCACGACGCCCTGGGCATCGAGTTGCAGGGTGAAGAACGCGCCCCTGTTATCCGGCGGCGCCGGGTCGGCGATCGGCCAGCACGAGGTCAACGCAGCATCGAGTGCACGCAGCTGTGGCCGTAGCGTTTCGCTGGTGCCCCTGGGGAACTCACCACCGGACAGCTGAACCGACACCGCCCGCCTGGCCCTGCCTCGATGCGCCATCGCGCTTTGGGTGCGCGGTCTCTGCTCCTCCGTGTCTTCGGCACGATCCCTCGTGTTCGTTTCCGACGCTGCGTCTCGCATCCTCTCGCCCAACGCGACCGGCGCCACGGCGGGGACCAAGGCCACAGGAGCCGGCGGCGCTACGGGCGGCACGGCGGCAGATGGGTTGGCGGCGTGCGTCGGGGCGTTGCCGCGCAGCGCCAGATACGTGCCGATTGCGCCGATGCCGAGGGCAGCGAGCACGATGGCCGCGACGGTCACCGGGGCGCTCCATCGATGCCCCGCCTCGGTCGTCGCCTCGGTGGAGGGCGCGGTCTTGGAGGGCGCCGGAGGACGCGCTTGGGGCGCTGTCCTCCGGGCAGCGGCCGTCAGTGCGTCGGCCCCCCTCAGCGCGCCCTCCGGCGCCGGCGGCAGCCGGAGGTCGGCGAGGTTCTCGGGCGGCCTCCACGCCAAGACCGTCGTCGTCGGTGTGGGGTCGTGCCCGGCGAGCGCATCTGCGAACTCCCGCGCGGTCGCGTAGCGCCCATAGACGTCGTGGGCGAGGCCGCGCTCGATCACCTCTCCGAGGCGCCCGAAGCCCGTCATGCGCTTCCGCTCATCGCCCACCATGCGCATGAGCAGATCCGCGTAGTTTCCACGGCCATAGGGCGGCATGCCGGTGAGCAACCGGTGAAGGATCGCCGCCGCCGCGTAGACATCGGTAGCCGGCGTGGCGGGCACGCCCATCGCCTGCTCTGGGGCCATGTAGGTCGGCGTGCCCACGACGTGGCCGGTCTTGGTGAGCCGGGTGATGGCTTCCGTCGTCGCGAGGCGCGCGATGCCGAAGTCGACGACCTTGACGGTGCCGCCGCTCGGCCCGTCGACGAGCATGATGTTGGCGGGCTTGAGGTCGCGGTGGATGACGCCGATGGAGTGGGCGGCCTCGACGGCGGAGAGGATTTGCCGCCCGATTTGAACCACGCGGGTGGTGTCGAAGGTCTCTCCGGCCTTGAGGCGAGCGCTGAGAGAGCCGCCGCCGAGATGCTCCATCGCGATGAAGGGGGGCTCCGGGGCCACTCCTCCGGCGCCGCCGCCGGTCGCGAGCACCTCGACCACATGGGGGTGCGCGAGGCGCGCCGTGACCTCCGCTTCTCGGCGAAAGCGAGCGAGGTGTACCTCGTCGTCGGCGAGCAGTGCGTGCAGCACCTTGACCGCCACCGGGCGTCCGGTTTGCACCTCGACCCCGGTGTAGACCGCGCCAAACCCCCCTTTGCCGAGGGCGCTCTCGAGGCGAAAGCGGCCTTCACCGACGGTCCGTCCTTCGAGCGATCCAAGAGGGTCTGCCATCGGCGCCATTCTACTATGAGCCGAGAGTGGGGAGGGTGGGTGCTTGATGTCGGCTATCTGCGGTGCTCGATGGCGTCGCAGGTGCCAACGAAGGGCACGCCGGGGGTTCGATGCCCGGGCGCTGGGTCCGTTTCAGCGCGGCGTGTAGGTGAACTGGGTGTTCGCCGCCGACCCGGGGCGCGGAGTCCCCGTCGAGACGATGTGGTCCTCGAACGAGGTCGTGTTCATCATCGCCAGCTGAGTCCAGGCCTCGGTGAAGACGTCGTCGGTGATCGGCCCGTAGTGTACGACGAAGGCGTCGCTCCCCTCGTCGAAGCGGAGCCGGAAGCGGGCGCCGCCAGTCCCCGAGAGGTTCTCGGTCTCCCACTCGACCTCGAGCACCCGAGAGGGCGATGTGCCGCTGACCGCGTACGCAATCGCCGTACCCCTCGCCGTGTTTGTGTAGTGGTGGACGACGATGAGCGGCGCCGACGTCGCGTAGCGCGTGTGGTCGCCCGGCACGAAGGCCATGGACGCGCTTCCGATGCCGAAGAGGCCTTGCCATGACGCGTTCACCATCGTCCCCGCGCGGTGTGGCGCGCCGAAGAACTCGATGTCGAAGGGCAACGCGAAGGTCAGCCTGGTCTCGGTGCTCGACCCACCCACCGAGGTGAGCGGCGAGCCGAGGCTGAGGCTCCGCTCGACCACGTCGTATCGGACGCGTGCAGCCTCGGCGCAGGTTCCGTCGGCCTGACAGACGAGGTCATCGAAGCAGCCGGTGACCGCACAGGAGCCCCAGCACAGGGAATCCCATGTGCGAAAGCCAGCCCGACAGGTCCATCCATCGCGGCAATCGGAGGTTGCTTCGCAGCTCGGGGCACAGATGCTCGCCCCGCTGAGCAGGAGGCAGGTCGTGCCATCGGGACAGGGATCACGTCTGGAGTTGCCGGCGCAGCCGGTCATCGTGCAGAGCCCGCCCGGCAGGCCCAGCCTGGTGGCGGTCCAGCATTCCTGCTCCACCCACTCGTACTCGATGCTCCGCCCCGTGCCCCCAGGGGAGAGGACATTGCCGCACTCACTCGTCGCGGTACAGGGGTCGCCTGCTCCGCCGCGATCGTTGGGCGGACCGCTGTCGGAAGGCTCTGCGTCCGCGCCGCTCGCGTCCGGCGGACTGGCGTCCGGAGGGCCGGCGTCCGGAGGTCGCTCGCACGAGTTCGACCCCGGTGCGCACACCGAGAGCGTATCGCCAGCCGGGTGGCACGTCGCCCCTCCCGGGCAGTCGCAGTCGTCCGCGCACTCCTGACTGCAGAACGACTCCCCGGCCGTCACGCAGAGGCCGGATTCGCAATCCGCGTTCCCGCCGCAAGGCACGCCGTAGGGCGCACGCTCCGGCTCCTCCGCGGGCCGCGAATTCCCACAGGCTGCAACGAGGACGAGCAATGACAGTACGAGACCGGACTTTTCCATTGCGCCATTGACCCACCTCGACCCACGCATATTCAACGGTCGGCGTCTCTCCCACCAGCGCCCGCGGTGGTCGTTGCGGCAGGTCGACGCGAGTCTGGCGCGCCGATGTTGCACGAGGCGTTCTGGTGACCCGGCCCGGCGGCGAGGCCTCGGCGGTTTCGGGCGGGTCGTCCTCGAGCGGGGGCCCAGAAAAGCCGTGTGTTTATAGGGTCCTCGAGGGGCCTCATCGGGTTGAACCCGAAGGGGCCCCGAGCTATGCTCGCGCCGTCACGCGGAGGCGATGATCCGGTAATGATTCCGGAGCTTTTGGTCCTCCCCCCGACCCACCGGATTCCATGGAATCGAACGAAGATCCCTCCCCTGACGCGAGCGCCGGGGGCGGCAGCGAATATGGCGAAAAATCCATCCAGGTCCTCGAGGGCCTCGAGGCGGTTCGCAAGCGTCCGGGCATGTACATCGGGGACGTGCACGACGGCTCCGGTCTGCACCATCTCGTCTGGGAGGTCATCGACAACGGCGTCGACGAGCACCTCGCCGGTCACTGTAAGAAGCTGACCGTCGTCATCCACCCCGACGACTCGGTCACCGTCGGTGACGATGGCCGCGGCATCCCCGTCGGCATGCACGAAAAGGGCGTGAGCGCCGCCGAGGTCGTGATGACCGTGCTGCACGCCGGCGGCAAGTTCGACAACGACAGCTACAAGGTCTCGGCCGGTCTGCACGGCGTCGGCGTCAGCGCCGTGAACGCCGTCAGCGAGTGGCTGAAGATGGAGATCCATCGCGAGGGAAAGGTTTGGTACCAAGAGTACAAGCAGGGCGCTCCCCAGGGTCGCATTCGCGAGCTCGGCAAAGCCCAGCGCACCGGCACCAGCATCTCCTTCAAGCCCGACCCGACCATCTTCACCAATATCAATTTCAGCTTCGAGACGCTCAACAACCGCCTCCGAGAGATCTCGTTACCATCGATATCGTCGACGAGCGTGAAAACGGCAAGAGCGTCACCCACCATTTCGAAGGCGGCATTCGCGAGTTCGTGCACAACCTGAACCAGCACAAGACGCCGCTGCACGAGGAGGTCATCTACATTCGAGACGTGCGCGATGGCGTCGACATCGAACTCGCGATGCAGTGGAACGACTCCTACAACGAGACGATCCAGTGCTACACCAACAACGTGAACAACCGCGACGGGGGCACCCACCTGACGGGCCTCCGGACCGCCCTCACCCGCACCATCAATACCTACGGTCAGGGCGCCAAGCTCCTCAAAGACCTCAAGAATCCCCTCGGCGGCGAGGACGTGCGCGAGGGGCTCACCTGCATCGTCTCGGTCAAGCACCCGGACCCGAGCTTCGACTCTCAGACCAAGTCCAAGCTCGTCTCGAGTGAGGTGAAGGGCATCGTCGAGAGCATCGTCAGCGACAAGCTCGGCCAGTACCTCGAGGAGAACCGACAAGACGGTGATGGCGGCCAAGGCGCGCGAGGCCGCCCGCAAGGCCCGCGAGATGGTCCAGCGCAAGGGCGTCCTCGACGCGAGCACGCTCCCGGGCAAGCTCGCCGACTGCCAGTCCAAGGACCCGACCGAATCGGAGGTGTACATCGTCGAGGGTGATAGCGCCGGCGGCAGCGCCAAGCAGGGGCGCGAGCGCCGCTTTCAGGCGATCCTCCCGCTGCGCGGCAAGATCCTGAACGTCGAACGGGCACGCTTCGAGCGCATGATCTCGAGCGCGGAGATCGGCACCCTCATCACGGCCCTTGGGTGTGGCGTCGAAGGCGGCGGCAACTTCAACATCGAGAAGTTGCGCTACCACCAGGTCATCATCATGACCGACGCCGACGTCGACGGGTCCCACATCCGCACGCTCTTGCTGACCTTCTTCTATCGGCAGATGCCGGAGATCATCGAGAAGGGCTACCTCTACATCGCCCAGCCGCCGCTCTACAAAGCCAAGAAGGGCAAGAAGGCCCAGTACATCAAGGACGACCCGAGCCTCGCCCGGTACCTCCTCGACCTCGGCCTCGAAAACCTGGTGGTGCGGACCGAGAGCGGCCAGATTCCTCTCTCCGGTGATCCCCTCCGGCGGCTCTTCAACGACATCCTCCGGTGGCGGGCCCTCGTCCGGGGGGCCGAGCGCCGCGCGGCGCCGCTCGTTCTCGAGGCCTTGATCCGCGCGACGGAACTCGGCGCAGCGGACCTATCGGATCAGGCGAAGGTCGACGCGGCCATCGAGCAGATGAACGCCTACGTCGCGGCCTGCGATGAGGAGCTCGCTCCCCTCGACGTGGACATCTCCCGTGATGAAGAGCACGACTGCTTACAGCTCGGGGTGACCCCTCGGGGGTCGAGCCGGACGACGACCATCGGTTTCGAGCTTCTCAACGCCGGCGACATCCTCGAGCTTCGAGAGATCTGGCAAGGCGTCACGGACCTCGGTCAGCCGCCCTTTTACGCGATCGTCGGTGACAAAGAGCCCGAGCTCGTGGGCGACGTCGACGCGCTCTGGACGTGGGTCGACCGCCGCGCCAAGAAGGGCATGGGCATCCAGCGCTACAAGGGCCTCGGTGAGATGAACCCCGAGGAGCTCTGGAATACGACGATGGACCCAGACACGCGCACGCTGCTCCAAGTGCGCATCGACGACGCTATTGAGGCCG
>JAFDCW010000445.1 GCA_019312705.1 Deltaproteobacteria bacterium | reverse complement strand
CTCGCCAACGACGGTCGCCCCGAGGCGGTCGAGGCGCTGGCGAGCAGCATGCTCTTCGAGCCCCTCGCGGAGGTACTCGAGACCGCCCTCCGACGCCAACCCGCGGATCGCGCCACCATGGTCGATGTGAAGCGTGGCCTAGGAAAGCTGCGCCGGACTTACTCAGGCGCTTCCTGGCCTCTCGGGGCTGCGGTCTAGAGCGGTCACCCGATCGGCGCTCTGGGCGAGGGTTCGGGAGCCAACCGAACACCCGGGGCGGTGCACCGCCTCGTACTCGGGCTCGGGCCGTGCGACCCTCGGTGGGTGCGTTCGTCTCCTTGGCTCGTCCGGTCGCTGCTTTGCCTCGCATCGATCTCGACCGCCTGTGACGGAACCGACGGCCCCGGAGACTCGTCTCTCCACGATGGGTCGGGCGACGGGGGTTTCGGGGTAGCACCGCCCGCATCTGCCGCGGTCCCGAACCTCGGGCCTTGCCCCGAGGGCTACCGGGCCTTCGATGCGGATGGAGTCATGGCGTGTGATCCGTGGCCCGAGACCGGTCGTGCGGTGTGCCCCGCCGGAGAGGCTCATTTCCCCGGCACGCCGGGGTGCGCCCTGGTCGGTCCAGCGTGCCCCGCGGACGGCTTCCCTGCGGACCTGCCCGCGTGCCCCGCGCTCTACGTTTCCGAAGGCGCAACCGGGGGGACCGGGTCGCGGGACCAACCCTTTGGCACCGTGACCGAAGCGCTCACCGCCGCGGCTCTCGGCGATGTCGTCGCCATCGGCGTCGGGACGTATCGAGAGCGCGTTTCGCTTCCTTCGGGCGTGAAGGTAATCGGTGCGTGTGCTGCCGGGGTGACGATTCGCGGCGCTGACGTGGGAGGAGCTGCGGCGTCGCTTCGTCATGTCACTCTCGGCGGGGGCCTCGGGTCCGGGCTGCTCGCCGGTCCCGACAGTGGCATCTCCCTCGACGGGGTGATCGTTCACGAGGCCTCGTACGGCGGCATCATCATTCGCGGCGGATCCGTCACGGGCCACCAGGTCGTGGTTACCGATACGATGAACGTCGAGGTGGACGATGGCTGCGGCGTCGCCGTGCGCGATGGCGGTTCGGCGGAGTTCGACGACCTGGTGATTGGGCGCGCGCGGGCCGACGCGATCTACGTGACCGGGGCCGGAAGCACCATGACGGCTCGTCGTGCTTCCATCTTCGACGTGCGTCCGGACGCCAATGGCGAGTCGGGGGCGGGGGTTCTGGTGGCTCAATCGGGCTCGATCACCCTCGAGGACGTCATCATCGACGGTGCCCGGTCCGTGGCGGTCATCGGTCGCCTCGGAGGCGCCGCGACCCTCGCCGGAGTCATCATAAGGAACACCGAACCGAAAAGTTCCGACTCGACCTTCGGCAGGGCGCTGTCGGCCCTCGACGGGACAACCATTGCCGCGACCCGTCTCCTGGTGGAGAACAACCACGACGTCGGCGTATTCGTCGAGGGCGGCGGCTCGGTCATCAACCTGAGCCACGCCGTCATCCGAGACATGAAGAGCAGAGCTTCGAACGGGGGAGGGGGGCGGTGCCTCAACATTCAAGACGGGGGTGTGCTCGAGGTCGATCATGCGTTGCTCGTCCGGTGTCGAGACCTCGGTATTTTTTCCGACGGCGCAGCGACCCGGGTCGAAGCGTCGGACGTTACGATTCTGAACACCCTCGACCAGGAGATCGATCCCCTGGGCGGTTGGGGTGCCGGTGCCCAGCACGGCGCGGTGCTGGTTCTGGACCGAGTGGACCTCGAAGGCAGCACCGAGATCGGTCTCTATGCCCACGGCGACGAGGCCATGATCGACGCCCGGGATGTGACCATTCGAGACACGGCCAGTCACGGGACCACGGGGGCCAGGGGCCGCGGGGTGAGCATTCAACTCGGAGCTCAGGCGGCCTTCGAGCGTTTGCTCGTCGAGGGCTCTCACGAAGAGGGCATGGTCGCCATCGGCGCCATGACCCGCATCGTGGGCAAGGACGTCACCATCCGCGATACGACCAGCGCGGCGTGTGTTGTCGACGGTTGTGACTCGGGCGCCAGCAACCTCTCGAGCTTCGACGAGGCCGAGATCGACATGACGCGCTTCGAGTTCGACCGAGCAGAAATCTGCGGCGTTTGGCTCGACCAGGGCGGCGCCCTCGATCTCCGCCAAGGGACCATTCGCGGAAACGCAATCGGTGCCTGCATCATCGACGACGCGTTCGACATCAACCGCATCTCCGATGATGTTCGGTACGAGGACAACGCTACCAACCTCGATTCCCCGGTTTTGCCGGTTCCAACCCTCGTCGACCCCGCTGCCATCTGATTCGGAGCGTACCGAGCCGCCGCGGGCGACGGCGTGCCCATTTCGCGGTATGAGGCGACCCGACGTGCCCCCGAAGAAGACGAGCGGCCGCCTCGAAGGCATCGACATGGCCCGGGCCTTCGCCGGGATCATCATGATCCAGGGCCACGCCTATGACGGCTGGGCATCTCCCGCCGCCAAAGAGACCCTCGGTTACGCCTTCACCCGGGTCCTCGGCTCCCTTCCCCTGCCGGCGTTCCTGGTCCTGGCCGGGGCCGCGGTCGCGGTGCGCACGCACGCGGCGACGGTGCGCGGCGAGACCGCCCAGAAGGTTCGCCGCCGGGTCGTTCGCCGCGGCTTCGAAGTCATGGGCTGGGGCTACGTGGTGAGCGCCGTCTACGCGCTCATGGACGGGCACTCGGGCCTCGATACGTTCCTGCGGGTCGACGTCTTGCACGTCATCGGCCTGTCGATCGCCGTCCTCGCCCTGCTGGGCATCCGGCCCGTTCTCGGCGCGAAGGCGGTGGACGCCCCCCCAGCGCCCGGTCGCCTCGCGATCACGGCGTCGGTCGTCGGCGTGCTCACCACGGCGGCGTGCCCCTTCGTGAGCGGCTTCGGCGAATACGCGACGAGTCCCCTCGGCTACTTCGTCGGCCTCTTCGTCGATGTCCCCGGGGTGACGCTCATGCCGTTCGTGCCCCTCGTAGCGTGGGTGTCGGTCGGTGTGCTCGCCGCCCAAAGCATGCTTCGTGCCCGCGAAAACTCCGGCGATACCTCGCCGGCCGGAGCGCCCGCGAAGACGCTCTACCGGATGGCGGCTCTCGGTATCGCGTTCTGGGTCCTCGGCAGCCTCGGTACCGGGGCCCTCGTCGATGCCCTCGGCGACGACTTCGGCGGCGTGCTCTCCCGGCGCCACCCGGCGGTCTGGTTCAACGTGCTCGACCTCGCCGGCCGCGGCCTGGTTGTGCTCGCCCTCGGGGCCCTCGCGGCGAACCACGTCCAGGGGAAGGTGAAGGGCGCCCTCCTGACCATCGGTCGGGGCTCCCTCGTCGCCTACGTCTTCCACATCCCCTTCTGCTACGGCGCCCTCGGCCGTCCCCTCAGCGCGAAGCTCGACATGTTCGAGAGCACCGCCCTAGTGGTGGTGCTCATCGCGGTGAGTTGGGCTGCGGTATGGCTCCGCGATGCGGTGCGCGCCCGCGCTACGGCTCGCTAGACACGGAAGGGCACTAGCGTTGGTGCTCAGTGCAGGCCGTGCATCATGCGTTTGAGCATCGGCGAAATGGCGAGCACGATCACCCCCACCGCCATCGGCGCGACCATCAGGGCCAGGTAGAAGTCCGCCTTGCCGCCGAAGTACTCGAAGACCTCTCCGGCCTCGATGCGAGACGAGTAAGCGAAGAGCAGACCCGCGACCAGGTTCGAGATGGCGTTGCTGCCAAACCAGAGGCCCATCATCAGCGATCGGTACTTGATCGGAGCGAGCTTGGTGACCATCGAGAGGCCGACCGGTGACAAACACAGCTCGCCGCAGGTGTGAAAGGTGTACGCGAGCAGTAGCCACTGGGGCCCGGCCAGGCTTCCATCGGCGACCTCGAGGCCGGCGATGACCATGAAGCCGAAGCCGAGGCCGAGGAGGATGAGGCCGATTCCGAACTTGGTCGGCGTGCGCGGGTGGAGCCCACGGCGGTCGAGCCAGGTCCAGAGCCAGGCGAAGAGCGGGGCAAAGAGCACGATGACCGCGGGGTTCACGGACTGATACCAGGTCGCCGGGAACTCGCTGCCGCCGATGGCCCGGTCCGTATTCTCCATCGCGAAGAGGTTCATCGAGGTGCCGGCCTGCTCGAAGGCGGCCCAGAAGAAGATGACGAAGACGCCGAGAATCAAGATGACGCCAATACGCTGCCAGTTGACCTTCGACAGCGGGCGGTCGAGCAGTTCGCGCGCCTCGAACATGGCGCGTTCGGTGTTCCCGCAGTCGGGGCAGCTCTCCCCCTCCGGGAGCTCACCCAGGACGAGCTTGCACTTCTTGCATGCGAGCTCTTCGGGCTCGGCACCGGCGTGATACTCCACCGCCTCCTTCGGCGACAGGCCAATGCCCTGGAGGTACTTCGGGCGAAGGTACTGATAAACTAGCAGACCGAGGACCATGCCGACGCCGGCCGAGCCGAAGCCCCAGTGCCAGCCGACCTTCTCGCCGAGGGTGCCGGCGATGACCCCGCTCAGGAAGGCACCAACGTTGATGCCCATGTAGAAAATGGTGAAGCCCGAGTCGCGCCGCGGGTCGGACTCGCTGTAGAGCTGGCCGACCATCACCGAGACACAGGGCTTGAAGAAGCCGGTCCCGATGACGATGAGCGCGAGGCCCAGGATGAAGATCCACGTCGAGGCACCGCCGCGACCGAAGACCTCGGTGAAGGCCAGGGTGAAGTGGCCTGCGGCGATGATCCATCCGCCGATGACCATCGAGCGATGGGTGCCCAGCACCTTGTCGGCGAGCCAGCCGCCCAACAGGGGCGTGACGTAGACAATCGCCGTGTAGAGGCCGTAGAGCTTGCCGGCGTTT
>JAFDCW010000444.1 GCA_019312705.1 Deltaproteobacteria bacterium | reverse complement strand
TCCGGCTGCGGCCTCGGGAGGCCTTCAGAACATGCGCACCCCGGTATTTGCTGGGTTCCAGCTCACGCGCTGGGAGCCCTGGTAGCCGCTCTCGACTCGATTTTCATGCAAATCCTGGCCGGGGCGGGGGGGGTCCGGATGGTCCGATTTACGAATCATCTCGTGGTTTCGCGGACGCGCCACGAGGACCGAGCAGTTTGCGTGGTGGATGAGCCCGGTGGCGACTGAGCCGAGGCTCTTGAGGCCCCTCGCGTCTTTGGTGCCAACGATGATCAGATCGGCTCCGTAGTCCGCGGCGACCTGGTTGAGGGCCTCGACCGGCTCCCCGAGGCGCACGTGGATCGAAATGTCCGCCGCTTCGAGGCCCAGGACCTCGGAGCCGATTTCGGAGATGCGCTTCCAGAGCCCTTCCGCGGCCTTCGCCATATCGGCCTCGGCGGCGACCGTCCCCTTCTTCGGGACGACGTTGGTGACGTGCAGATGGGCGTTACGACCTCGTCGAAGGGCTTCGAGAATGGCGAGGCGCCCCGGGTCCCCGAAATCGTCGCCTACGACGATGTGTACGCGTGCGTCGGTCATGAAATTCTCCCTTTCGACCCAGTCTAGCGGTTGATCCGGACGTAGGCACGGACGCAAAAGATGCAAGGGTGACCGCCTGGGGATGGGCACGCCCTCGCGCGCGACGGATCGTGATTCGATCCGTCCCATTGGCATCGCAGTGAAGGGATCCGCGTCGATACGTCGGATCATGTTCAGCGGCTACGTGTTCGGAATGAAATACAAAACGGATCGAAGGGGTAATTTGTGATCCGTCCCCGGACGGGATCGTCGATCATCTTTCTCGTACTTCTCTCTGTACGGCACTTGCTTCCGTTCGCGCGCTCGTGCATTCACGCACGTGCGGAGGAGAGGGACTCCGCGACCGTGACCGAGGCGAATACACCTCATTACCTACTAGCTTAGACCTAGGGGGGCGGCGCTAACCGTCCTTCCGGTCCGGTCTCTTCCGACCGATATCGCCTCGGTAAAGGCAGCTTCAATGATGCCGTCGGAAGAGGCCGAACCGGGCGCAATCGCGCTCGGTTACGCGGCCCTCAGTTGCCCGTTGGCGTGCCTTCAGCAATCCGGGAGGATGCGGGCGCAGAGGCCGTTGCCGCAGCACATGGCGGTTGCCATACCAAAGCAGGAATTGCCGCCCCCGATGTCTAAGCAGGTGCCCGCGGCGTTGCACACCCCGTATTGGCAGTTGGCCCGCACGATGCAATCGTTCCCTGTCGTCGAGCGCATGCACGGGTTTGTCTCGAGTCTAGCCATATCTTGGCAGGTCCCGGCGGCACAAACGTAGTCGGTGACCGTCCGCGATTCGGTGCCGCTCGTATCGCATGGGGTATCGAAGAGTCCGCACGTGCTCCAGGACGGATCCGTAGAGCTCCCGCAGGTCATCCCGTCGGTCGAGCGCACGCACACTTCGGTATCCGGTGTGTCTGTGCCGACGCACGTCCCGGCGCTACAGACGTAGTCGGTGATCGCGCGCGTGCGCGTTCCGCTTACGGCGCAATCGTTGGCGAAGCCTTCGCAGGCTCCCCAGTCGCCATCCGTCATGCCGGGGCAGTCGGAGTCCGCGATGCATCCCACACAGGCCGCGGCCATCTCGTCGCATATCGTCGTGGAGCTACAAGGGTCATCGTCGTGTACCGAACAGCTGCCCTCGTTGCACGTATCGGGGCCGTTGCAGAAGACGCCGTCATCGCAGCTCTCCGAATTGGATGTATTGTCACACGCAGACTCGATGCACTCGTCGGTGGTGCACGGGTTGTCGTCGTCGCACTCGGCGCTCGACGCGCAGCCCTCGGGCCCGGCGTCGACGACCGGTGGCGGCGCCCCGCTGTCGCCCGTGCCGGAGTCGGTGGCCCCGGAGTCTTCGCGGCCCGCGTCACCGGCGTCGCTGCGACCGGAGTCCGTTGTGGCCTGGCCAGGCGTGGTCTCGAGGAGCAGGCCGCAGCCGTTCAGACCAAAGAGAAGCGCGGCCGCTATTCCCCAGTGGAAGAACCGATCGTAAGCCATGGCGGAAATGTAGCACGGCCTACATCACGGCCCACATCACGGCCGAGGCGACGCCCCTGGAGACGGCGCCCCGGGGCGCCGGAGCGTCTATTCGGCGGTGGCCGCGGCCTCGGGCCCCGCGGGGATGCCGCCCTCCGGCAGCGCCGCGTGGGCCGGGAGCTCTCCGGTCAGCGATTCGAGGAAGGCGACGATGTCGCTGACCTGGGCGTCGCTCAGTTCGATGCCGAGCTGGTAGGTGCCCATCGTGCGCACCGCTCCGGCGAGGTCCTCTTCGGAGCCATCGTGGAAGTAGGGCGCCGAGTTGGCCACGTTGCGTAGGGTTGGGACCTTGAAGAAGTGGCGGTCGCTCTCTTCCCCGGTGTGGTTGAAGCGACCGGCGTCCGCTTCGGTGATCTCCCGGCCCTGGTCTCGGAGCCAGTCACGGACCAGGCCCATCTTCTGGTACATGCTGCCGCCGACGTTCATGCCGGTGTGGCACGCGGTGCAGCCGACCTCTTTGAAGGTCTCGTGGCCCCGGCGCTGGGCTTGGTCGATGGCGTCCTCGTCTCCTCGCAGGTAGGCGTCGAAGGGGGAGGGCGTGATGAGCGTGCCCTCGTACTCGGCGATGGCGTCGGTGACGTTGGCCTCCGTGATTCCGTCGTCATAGAGCGCCCCGAACTGCTCGGCATAACCCGGCACGGCCTTCAGCTCCTCGAGGACCTGCTCCCAGGTCGAGCCCATCTCGCCGGGGTTGGCGACGGGGCCGCTGGCCTGGGCCTGGAGGTCGGCCGCCCGGCCGTCCCAGAACTGGGCGAGGTTGTAGCGGGCGTTGAGCACCGTCGGGGAGTTGATCGGGCCCTGGGCGCCGCCGATGCCCGTCGAGACGGCCCGGGGCTCGGCCCCGCCGTGGCCGAGCTCGTGGCAGGTCGCGCAGGAGATGGTGTTGTCCCCGGAGAGCCGCGTATCGAAGTACAGCGCCCGGCCGAGGACCATCTTGGCCTGGTCGAAGTCGACCGACTCGGGCAGCGCCTCGAGGGGCTCCGGGGCGGGCTCGGCGGGCTCGGCCGTGCCTTCGGCAGTCTCCGTCGAGGCGTCGTCCTCACAGCTTCCGCAGCCCACGAGGGCGGGCAGGGCTAGGGCGAGGGCCAGGAGGAGGGCCGCGAGAGGGGCTGGCAGAAGAGCCGGGAAATGCGGGGCGGAGAGGGCTCGGTGCATCGTCATGCAGCCCTCATAGGTCCGTTGGCGCGCAGACTCAACCCTAGTGCGTGACCCTGGGCGAGTTGCACGGAGAACCGCCGTCGAGTCAGGGGAGAGGCACGGAGTGCAAGACGACCGGGCCGTCTACATGGCCGACCACCTCGGGCTCCGGCGAATCGAAATGAACGCTCATCGTCTCGGCGGCGTAAGTGAGCGGCACGCCCACGGCGATCGCGTCGCCGGGGGCGGTCACCGAGACCGACGCGCCGGTGATGTCCGTGAGGCCGCTGACCGACATGAAGCCGCCCCCGGTCAGGAACTGCCAGGTGCCGGCGTTGGCTGCCGTAGGCGTGTCGAAGACCACGACGCTGCCGCCGAGGCGGAGGAAGTTGCGCACGCCTACGGAGAGTAGGGCGCCGGCGTCGGTGAGCTCCATGTCGGTCGAGGCGGCTTGCGGGTAGACGAGCAGTACATCGGCTCGGTCGAGCTCGTGGAGGATCTTGTCGAGGGAGGTGACGATCCGGTTCCAGCTTCTGCCGCGCTCGGCGGCGACGGCATCGATGGCCCCGTCTACGCCAGCTATCGACGCGGCGGTGGCGGTGCCCTCCCAGACGACGACCTCGACCGGGCTCCCCGTCGCGAGGAAGACCGAGTTTCCGGCGACCCGGTCCACGCCCGGCCGTGAGGTCTGGTAGTCATGGCCGATCAAGACCACATGACCCGCGGTGGCGTCGACGCAGCTTCCCAGGGTGCAGAGCCCCGACGCGCAGCGGTTTCCGCACGAGCCGCAGTTGTCCGGGTCGTTGCTCACGCCCGGGTCGAAGCAGCGGCCGTCGCAGATTTCTTCGGGAGCGCGGCACACCCGGACGCAGGCTCCGCCGCTGCACACGTCGCGCATGTCGCAGGGCATGTCGCAGCCGCCGCAGTGGCGTGGGTCGCTGTCGATACGCACGCACTCCATGCCGCAGAGCACCTCGCCGAGGTCGCAGCCGGCGCCCCCGTCCGTGCCTCCCGAGTCGGTCGATGCGTCGCCGCCATCTCCGACGTTGGAGTCCATCGATGCATCGCCGGCATCCGCCGCATCGGCCACGGCGGAGTCCATCGAGGCGTCTCCTCCGTCGGGTGCGCCCCCGTCCATCGACCCGTCGGTCCCGGCATCCCCCGCCGCTGGCACGCAGGTGCCTGCGCTCTCCCGGAAGCCGTCGGCGCACTCGGCGCCGACGAATGACTCGAGACAGCCCGTGAGCAAGAAAGCGGCGGCGCTTGCGACGGCCGCCGCGGCGACCCGTTGTGCCTTGGTCATTGCCCCGTCTCCTCGTCGCTATCCGTGGCCTCGGTTTCGCCGTCTGCGGTCGCGGTATCCGGGCCGTCTCCGTCGGCCGTGGAGTCGCCGCTTTCGCCCTCGGGGGCAGTGAGTTCGGGGGCAGCCCCTTGTCCCGCGGGTATCCGGCGTCTCGACAGCACGACGAACTCGACCCGGCGGTTACGCTGCATCGAACCCTCGGAGTCGCCCCGGGTGAGCAGCCGGGTGTCGCCAAAGCCTTGGGCCACGAGCATCGATGCGGGCATGCCTCGCTCGACTAGAGCCTCCATGACGTGTTCGGCGCGGCTCTGACTCAGGCGCATGTTGTACTC
>JAFDCW010000443.1 GCA_019312705.1 Deltaproteobacteria bacterium | reverse complement strand
ACCGTGCCTGGGAGAAACGACGTCGACGTCTTCGATGTCTGGGGGACCGCGGCGGCGCCGAGCCTCGCTGTGACCGACGACGGAGTCTGGGTCGCCTTCCATCACAACGTGCGTGAGGACTCGGGGGCGCCGGACCTGGCCAAATGGGTGGCCCTTCGGTTCGTAGACAATGAGGGGCGTATCTTCGAGCCCGCGGCGCCGATGGTCGGCCGAAATCGCGACCGCGAAGGGGAGGAGCAGTCTTTCGAGTTTCCCACCCTCGTCACGTCGAAGGACGGCGCGGTGGCTCTTTTCGGCCGAGGCTCCCACTGCTTCTATCGTCAGGACCTGAACGCTGACGGCTTTTCGTCACGTCGGGCGTTGGGTGACGATGGGTGGGGGTGCCGAGGCCGTCGCGTGGCGGTCGCGACGATGGCCTCAGGAAGGGTGATCACTGCGCGTCGAGAACGCAAAGGCATCGAGGTGGAGCTCCTCGATGGGCCCGCCGGAGGCGCGCCGAGGCTTCTGGCCGTCGAGGCCGAGTTCGGTCGGTCGGTCGAGGTCACGGCCGATGCACTCGCGTTGGGCGGGCGCCCCGACCCGGCGGCCGCGGCGGGTCGCATGACGCTCTTCGGTGACATCCATCAGCACAGCGCCCACTCCGACGGCATTGGAACCGCGGACGAGCCCTATCTGCGCGCTCGCCATCTCTATGGCGACGACTTCTGTGCGTTGACGGACCACGAATCGTTTCTTGGCAAGCGCATCGGCCCCGGAGAGTGGCGCTACCTCAAGCAGGTAGCCGAGCGTCACGACGATGAGGGCGAGTTCGCTACGCTCATCGCCTTCGAGTGGACGGGCCGCATGCATCCCGGGCCGGGTCACAAGGTGGTCTACCTTCCCGATGCCGGCGGGGCGGTGATCTCCCGGGACGACGTTCCTGAGGGAGATCACCTCGTCACCGCGGCGGCCCAGGCTGGGGCCTTTGCCGTGCCCCACCACGTCGGCTGGACCGGAGCAGACGAAGGCGCCCACGATCCGACGCATCAGCCGGTGTGGGAAATCTGTTCGTGCCACGGTTGCTACGAGCACTTCGCCCACGAGCTCGGTCAGCGCGGGGACCTTCGCGACCAGATGGTCGACGCCGTCCTGCGGCGGGGGCATCGTTTTGGTTTTATCGCCTCTTCGGACGGCCACGGGCTGCTCTTCCACCATGGTATGGCGCGGAAGCGCGACCCCTTTCGTACGGGGCTCACAGCGGTCCAGGCGACGGGGCGCAATCGAGCGGCGATCCTCGACGCCATGCGCACCAGGCGCTGCTACGCGACGAGCGGCGTGAAGATACTCCTCGACCTCGACGTCGGCGGTCAGCCGATGGGTGGGCAATTGCCGCGAGTCGATGAAGTTGCGATTCGGGCTACCGTGCAGGGCACGGCAGACCTCGCGTCCATCGAGTTGGTAGGCCCCGACGGCGTCGTCGCGGTGGGGCGCACCGGCGGGGCGACGGGCGAACTCGACGCCCGGGGGGCGGCGCCCTGGCTCTACCTGCGCGTGCGCCAGGAGGACGGTGAGATGGCCTGGTCGAGCCCCGTGTTCATGGGTTGATCATACTCGGCGGCCGGCTCGTGGGGCTCCGGAGGGGAGGGCTACCGTCGGCCGGGGGGACCGGCAGGGTGATGGTGAGCCAGGTGCCTTGGCCATAATCGCTGTCGAGGCGGAGGGTGCCTCCGTGGGCTCGTGCGATGCGATCGACGATGGCGAGGCCGAGGCCCGTGCCCGTGGCGCGGGTCGTGAAGAAGGGGTCGAGAGCCTTGTCCCGGACCAAGGAGTTCATGCCTTCCCCCGTATCCGAGACGACGATTCGGAGGGCGGGATTGCCGCCGATGGTCGCTCCTTCGGTGCGCACGTCGAGGGAGCCCCCGGACCCCATCGCTTGCACGGCGTTCTCAAAGACGTTGGCCAAGGTCTGGGCCAATAGCTCGGGGTCGCCCAGGACAAGAGTCGGGCCGAACGCGAGGTTGACATCGATCACTGCGTCCTCCGGTGGGGCCTCACGGACCTCCGCGGCGAGCAGTTCGATGAGGGGTTGGAGGTCCAGGGCAGCCAGGGAGGGCATCAGGGGCTGGGCGTAGGCCGCGAGGTCCTGAGACAAGCGGCTGAGGCGTTCGGCTTCTTCGCCGACGATGCTGAGCAGGGTCTCGCCGTCCGCCACGCCGAGGGTGCTTCGCCGCAACCCGGCGGCGGCGTTTCGGAGGATGGCTAACGGGTTGCGGATTTCGTGGGCGATGACCGCCGAGAGCTCGCCGACGGCGGCGAGTTGTTCTTTCTGAATTAGAGCCGCCTGGGCACGCTGAAGCTCGAGGTAGCTTGCTTCGAGTTCAGAGGTCCTGCGCTCCAGCTCGCGCTCGGTCATGGCCAGGCGGCGGAGGAGCATGTAGGAGAAGGCGATGCTCGTGACGACCAGCGCATGTTCCGCCAAATACGGATGGGGGATACCGAGCAGGTAGACCGCCTGGTCGTGGCCGACCGCGGCGGCGAGAGCGAGGGCCCCGATGACGAGGATGCGTAGATCGGAGTCGACCAGGCCGCGACGGTAGACCCGGTACAGGGACCAGCTGAGGATGACTACGGCTCCGATGACCCAGGCGACGCCCCACAGCGTCTGATCTGGCTCGGAGTAGGGCGAGAACGCTGCCCGGGTGTCGGGGTCGAAGAGCACGCCGGCGAGGCTGCCAAAGAGGCCCGCCGCGCCGTGCACGAGGCCAGCGAACATCATCCTTCCGTTCACGTCGCCGAGGAGGATCGATGCAAGGGCGACGAAGCTCGTCAGGGCGACAGGCGCCCCGATGTAGGCGACCCGCATGGCGGTCGTCCCTTCGGCGATCGAGCTCGCATCCGAGAGCAGCCCCGCCCCGACGGTGTAGATGGCAGCGGAAAACGAGTAGATCGCGAAGGCGAGGTATTCCAGGTCCGTCGGCCGCCGCAGGTGCACGGAGAGGTTGTGCAGGCCCACAGCGACGTGCATGGCGGCCCAAGCGAAGATCAATGTCGTCATGGCAGACATGGTCAGGCGGGGGACGTTTCCTGACGTGGTGCCTTGCCGACGATGCCGTCGATCGAGCTGATGGACGACGTGGGCTCGCTGTCAGGAATCTCGAGGTGCACCACCGTCCCGAGGCCCGGTTCGGATTCGAAGCTCAAGGACCCCGAGTGCATGGCGAGAATGCGTTCGACGATTGCCAGGCCGAGGCCCGTGCCGAGGGGCTCGGTGGTGAAGAATGGTTCTCGAGATTTTTCGATGGTTTCCGCGTCCATACCGATGCCTGAATCGTGAATCTCGAGAACGACCGCGTCGCCGTCATCGCCGATTGTTGGCCGGGCGCTGACGATCAGGGAACCGCCGTTCGGCATCGCCTGGACGGCGTTGTCCACCACTTCTCGCAGTGCGACCCGGAGCAGGTCCCCGTCCGCGTAGATGATCGCCGGGGCGTTATCGACGTCGATGTCCGTGTCGATGTTCGAATCTGTTGGAACCTGCCCGGTGAGCACTTCGCTGACCATCTCGAAGATGGCGACGGGGCGGATTTGCGGTGTCACCGGACGTGCATACGAAAGGAGATTGTCGACGAGGCGGTTGAGGCGGTCGACCTCGTCGTCGAGGCCATCGAGGAGGGCTCCCCGCGCGTCGCTGTCGAGACCCTCTCGGGAGAGACCCTGGCTCGTCGCCTTGATCGCCGAGAGGGGGGCTTCCACCTGGTCGGCGATGAGCCCGGAGAGCTCGCCCACAGTCGCGAGCTGCTCCTTCTTCACGAGGGCCGCTTCGGTATCACGGAGCTCGTCGTAGCTCGTCGACAGCTCGCGGGTGCGCAGGTCCAGGGTCGTGCTGGTCTGAGTGAACCGGTCGACGAGCAGTTTGCCCATCGCACCGACGGTCAGGAGGGTCGCATGTACGCCAAGGTAGTATGAGCCGAAGGATGTGGCCCAGACCAAATGGTCGTGACTCATGGAAAGGGACATGAAGGCTACCGCCCACATCAAGAAGCGTACTCGCGAATCGTGTTGCGACGCGCGATAGAGGGCGTGAATGGTCGAAGCGACGAAGGGCCACGCGCAGAAGATGGTGATGTGACCCGCTATCGAGACCTGGGGACCCATATAGTCAGGCGCCGTCGCCAATCCCCAGGTTGGGGCAGGGGCAGGCACGTCGGAGACGAACGCCAACCCCGTGACTCCGAGAAGAGCGAAGACCACCGCCCACGCATAGCAGGCTCGTACCATCCAGGCGCGCTCGAGACCTGCGAGTTGGACCATGGCGTGATGCACGAAGCCGAGCGTGAACGCAGCCCCAACGATTCTTATGGCCATTGCGGTCTGGCCGGCCGCGATGTCCGACGCGTCGACCAGGAGAGCGTCGCCCAGGCACTGGACCACGAGCGCGAGGCTCATGAGGCCGAACGTCCGGTACTCGCGGCGGGCGCGGCGCCGCCCCCAGAGCGCGAGGCTGTAAATCGCGACGTATCCGTATACGGCTCCCCACCCGAGGATGATTGCGGCGCCCATCGAGTACATAGCGAGGGGGGAGTCTACCAGCGTCGGTGCCACGGTAGAGAGCGAGGGCCGCATTCTTTTGCAGTCAGCCTGGCCGCTCCGCTACGATCATCGGGTGCGACGCCCCGCTCTGCTTCTCTCCCTCGTCCTCGCCCTCGCGGCCGGTGCCGCTGTCGCCCTAGCCCAGGAGCGCACGGAGCCCCACTCCGTAGGACAATACGCCGGGGTTGCGCCCGGCAGCGCCAACCTACCGCCCCGGGCCCCGGGGCCGGGGGGAACGCGCCTTCTGACGTGGCCGGGGTTCCAGGCCCGCCCCGATGGGGCGAGTCGGTTCTTCCTCCAGACCACCGCCGCC
>JAFDCW010000442.1 GCA_019312705.1 Deltaproteobacteria bacterium | reverse complement strand
GTCCCCCCGAGCCAGAACCCGGCATGCCCGACGGTTGCTACCGCCAGGCTTCCATCCTCCGTGCCCTCGGCGCGAGCGGCGGCATCGCTGCAGCGCGGCGCATCGAAGTCGCCCTCGACGGCGTCGACTCCCCCGCGGCGGCCCAGTCCCTCGCCACCATGGGCTACGAGCCTGCCTACTCCCGGCTGCTCAGCATGGTCGTACGGCCGGCCGACGTCGACATGCGCGCCACCAACGCCGGCGAGCGAGAGATCCCCAACGAGGACCTCCTCCGAGCGCGCAAGGGCGCCATCCTCGCCATGAAGATCTACGCCCGCCCCGAGGCGGTCGAGACCCTGATGACGGTCGTCGAAGACGTCAACGACGACTACGAGCTCCGCGCCTACGCGGCCCACGCCATCGGCCGGTCGGCGACGCCCGAGGTCATGCAAGAGATCATCGGCAAGGTGCAGGACGAAACCGTCGAAGAAGGGGCACGGCGGTACTACGTGCAAGCGCTTTGGCAAAAGGCCCAGCCCACTCTCAACGCGCAGCTCGTGGCCCTCATGGGCGGTGACACGCCGCCGCCCGTACGCCGCGCCGCGGCCATCGCCGTAGGCTACTCGGCGGACCCGTCGACCGATGCGGCCCTCGTGGCCCTCCTCGAAACCGAACAAGGCCGCCGAATCGCGTCCTACTCTATCGCCCTCGGCGGCAGCGAAGAATCCGCCGCCGCCCTCGTCGCCGCCCTCGGCGAAGACAACGACGCTCAGGAGATTCTCCAGATCGCCGTGATGAACGAGGAGAACGACTGGTTCAACTTCCTCACCGAGGAGATGTTCGAGAGCGGCGCCGTCTGGCGTCGCGTGAAGGCCTCCCGGGTACTGCAGCGCGGCGACCGGCGCGGACGTTACGGATACTGCTGGCTCAAGACCGTCGAGGTCTTGAGGTCTGGCTGGGAAGGCCCCGGGGGAGCGAGCGCTCAGTACGTGCGCATGAGGCTCTACGACGCCCTCACCGGCGCAGACCAGGACGAGGCCCTCCGGCCCCTCGCGGCCAGCATCCTCGGGTCCATGAACGAAGTCGGCCTGCTCCTGAAGGCCCGGGACAGCGAAGGACCTGGGGCGGCACCGGCCCGGGCTCAGCTTCTCGCCGCGGCGAACCCCGAAGGCTGAAGAGCGACCGCCCACGCACGGCCTGAGACCGCTCGCCGACGCCGCGGGCGCCCTCGGGCCGGGGACGTGCCATCGTGACCACGGTGAACGGCCAGCTCCCCACTTGGACCAGCACGCTGCGAGCGCTCTGCTCGCCGCGTCGCCTGGTGCCCGTGGTGCTGCTCGCAACAGCGCTGCTCTTCGCCCAGTGGCGCATGACGACCAGTCCCCTCGGCCTGCCGGTGGGCCTCGCCATGGTGCTCTCCTTCTGGCTCGTCGCCCCGTACGCCTGGCGCGTGCTCTTCTCCGCAGGGCGCCCCCACAGCTCGCCGACGATCGCCCGGTTCCTCGGCTACATCGCCGTCGCGGTCACCCTCGTCTACGCCAGCGGCTACGCCCTGCCAGCCGGTGTGGGGCTCGGGCTCACGTTCCTCACGGATCGCTTCTCGCTCTTGGTCGAACTGGCGCTCTTCATCGTGGGGGGCTGGGGCCTGGGCCGTGACATCGAAATGGAGGAGAGCCTGGACCGGGCCGTGTCGCGAGCCGAGGAGATGGCCCGGGAGGCCGAGCGCGCCCAACTCCTGGCTCTCCGCAGCCACCTCGACCCACACTTTCTCTTCAATACCCTCAACGCAATCGCCGAGTGGTGCCGCGAGGACGGCGAAGTCGCTGAGCGGGCGACGCTCTCGCTATCGGCCATGCTCCGCACGGTCCTCGACGGCGTGCAGCAAAAGTCTTGGCCCCTCCGGCGCGAGCTCGAGCTCGTCGAAACGCTTCTCGACCTGTATCTCATCCGCGACCCGGAGTTCTTCACCCTGGACCGGAGCATGCACGACCCCCTACCCGCCATCGCCGTTCCGCCAATGATCCTCCTGCCCCTCGTAGAGAACGCGGTAAAGCATGGCCCGGCCGCCTGTCACCGGGGCCGGATGCTCCTCGCCATCGAAGTGGCCCCCCTGGGCATTTCCTTCATCGTCGAAAACCCGGGAGCCTACGAAGGCCGCCGGGACGGAGGCGAAGGCCTCGCCATGGTAGAGCGTCGCCTCGCCCTCGCCTACGATGGCCGAGCTCACCTCGAGATCGAAGGGCGCGACGACCGCACCCGAGTGACGGTGACGCTGCCGAAAGACCGCCCCGAACCAGAGGTCAATACGTGACGAGAGTTCTCGAAGTCGTGCTCGCCGATGACGAACTCGTGGCGCGCAAGCGCCTGCGCCGGCTGCTCGAAGCACTCCCCGGCGTTACCCTCGTCGCCGAGTGCAAGGACGGCTCCGAGGTCCCCGGGGCCTTGGCCGAACACCCCGACGCCGACGTCCTGCTCCTCGACATCCACATGCCCGAACTGACCGGCCTCGAGACGAAGGCCCTCCTCGGAGACGCCGGTCCCTACGTCGTCTTCACCACCGCCCATCCCGAACACGCCATCGAAGCATTCGATGTGGGCGCGGTGGACTACGTGCTCAAACCCATCGAGCTCGGACGCTTGCAGAAAGCCCTCGACCGCGCCCGGAAACACCTCGATGCGCGCGCCAGGGGCGACGCCCCGGGGGTCGCCGAGGACGACGCATCGGCCCTGTCGCGCGTCGCTCTGCCCACCCGGGACGGGGCGCGGCTCCTCGACCCGGGCCAGATCAGCCACGCCGTCTTCGACGGGTCCCTCGTCACCGTCCACTACGGCGAGGAGCGCTTGCTCACTGACCTGACCCTCACGGACCTCGAGGGCAAATTGCCCCCAGGCTCGTTCACCCGCGTCCACCGCCGGGCAGTAATCAACCTCGAACAGATCGACCGTCTCGTCGATCAGCCCACCGGAGGCTACGTCGCGATCACCCGGGGCGGCGACCAGGTCGAGGTGTCACGCAAAGCCGCCCGGGAACTGCGCCGACGCCTCGGGCTTCGCTGACGAGCCCGCGGCGCTCACAGGCTTCGGTCGAGGGCGCCGAGGAGGTCGGCGACGAGCTCGCCTGGGTCTTCGATGCCGATGGCGAGGCGCACGAGGTTGTCGGCGATACCGACGGCCTTTCGCCCCTCAGTACCAAGCTCGTAGTAGCTCATCAGCGCTGGCTGCTCGATCAGAGACTCGACGCCGCCGAGGCTCGGGCCGATGCGCGGGATACGGCACGCATCGATGAACACGCCGACCGCTTCGAGGTCGCCCTCGACTTCGAAGCTCACTACGCCGCCAAAGCCGTCCATGAGGGCCGCCGCAGTCTCGTAGCTCGGGTGGGAGGGCAAGCCCGGGTAGTAGACCCGCTCGACCCGAGGATGCAGCTCGAGGGCCTCGGCAATCTTGCCAGCAGATGAGTTTTGCTGGGCGACGCGGACCGCCAAGGTCTTGAGGCCCCGATGAATCAGGTAGGCCGCGTGGGGGTCGAGGACGCCGCCGAGGACGTTGCGCAGGTCACGGACGAGGGAGACCGTCGCCCGGTTTCCGGCGATGACGCCACCGAGGACATCGTTGTGCCCACCGAGGTACTTCGTCGCGCTGTGCACGACGAGGTCGATACCGTGCTCGAGCGGACGCAGGTTGATCGGCGTCGCGAAGGTCGAATCGATGAGGGTCCTGACCTTGTGTGCTTTGCAGATCTCCGCGAGGCGACCGAGGTCGACGACGTTTTGATAGGGGTTCGTCGGCGCCTCGCTGACCACCAAGCGGGTCTCGGGGCGCAGCGCCGCGGCGAGGGCGTCGAGGTCCCCCGGGGGAACCAGCGTATGTTCGACGCCAAAACGGCCGAGGAAGCCCGTCACGAACTGCCGAGTGCGCCGGTAGCAATCCGCGAAGAGCACGACATGGGACCCCGCCTTGGTGAACGCGAGGATGGCCGTGGTGACCGCCGCCATGCCGCTGCCGAAGGCCGCCCCGTCCTCGGCCCCTTCGAGGGCCGCCACCTTCTCTTCGACGAGGCGCACGGTCGGGTTCCCGTAGCGTCCGTACTCTTCTCGCTCGATGCGACCCTCCATGAAATCGACCACGGCCTTCGTATTTTCGAAGGTGTAGGTCGCGGTCTGGGCGATCGGCGCCGCGAGGGCATCGTAGGGGTGACGACGAGGTTCGCCGCCGTGCACCGCGGTCGTCGCGAGAGAGGATTTCTTGTCGCCTGCCATCGGAGCGGAGTCTACGGTGATTTCGCGATATCGTGTCGAGGACGTGGCAGACGACCTTCACATCCGCGGCCGGACGGTGATCCCCGGGGAAGAGCTCACCTGGTCCGCCACCCGGGCGTCGAGGCCTGGCGGGCAAAACGTGAACAAGGTCGCCTCGAAGGTCGACCTACGGTTCGATCTGCCCGCCACCCGCGCCCTCACCGGCCCGCAGAAGACACGGCTCCGCGCCCAAGCCGGGCTGCGCCTCGACGCCGAGGGCCTGGTCATCATCGTCAGCCAGGTCACCCGAGACCAGAAGCGCAACCTCGAGGACGCCCGGGAGCGCCTGCGCGCCCTAATCCTCGCCTCCCTCGATGCACCCAAGCGCCGCAGGAAGACCAAACCTTCTCGCGGAGCGAAGCGCAGACGCATGGACGACAAGACGCGTCGCGGGGATCTCAAGAAGAGCAGAGGCAAGGTCAACCGCGACGACTGAACAGCACCGCCAGGGACGCGATCCCCGGCGCGATCCGCCCTCGCCTTCTGCGCTGCCAGCTCACCGACGAAAGGTCGGCTCCGCGGGCTGCTCGAAGCCGACGCCGCCTCGCTTGGGTCTCACGCCCCTGGCAGCACTGTTTCTGTTTGGACCTTACGCGAAGCTCAGCGAGTAGC
>JAFDCW010000441.1 GCA_019312705.1 Deltaproteobacteria bacterium | reverse complement strand
GGAGACGCAGCCGTGCAGAATGCTGCATACGGTGTGCAGTCCGTTGCCCACCTCGACGACTGCACGCGTGTGAAACGCGCGAAAACCGGGGTGGCACGGAGGCTGCTCTCCAAGTCGGTGACGCAAACCACGTCGCCGGGAGCCCGCCATGAAGAACCACGCCATCCGTCTCGCTGCAATCTCGTTGATGTTCACCCTAGCGGCCTCTGCATCGGCGCAGCAAACGTCGTGGCCGCCGCTCGAGTCGGAGTCGGTGCCAGCCCAACCGGCCCCCGTTCCGGTCGTGGTCGTGCAGCAATCTGCGCCGGGCGCTGCGGCCGGGGTCGAAACTCAGACGGTCTCGGAGACCGAGGTGACCGTAGCGGCTCAGAGCAATAGCGCCGGCGAAGGGCTCGCGCCGCCGGGAGATACGAACGTAAGCGTTCAGGTCGGCGTGCGTTCCGAGGCTCCTCCGATCCCCGGGCGCTCCGCAAACAGCCCGCCGGCTGAGGCCCCGGAGAGCGCCGAGGGACCGCCGGGTGACGAGCCCCACCTCGCCCGGTTCCTGCACGGGTTCCGCCTCGGCTATCTCTACATCAACGACATCGACGGCCCGGCCGATAGCGAGAACCCGAGCTCACCGACCTATGCAGACCGCTACGGAATCCGTTCCCCCCACATGTTCATGATGGGCTACGAGGCGATGGTGCGCCTCTTTGGCCATGATTGGCTCAACGTCCTGCTCATCGGCAACGTGCTCATCGCGGGCCTCGAGCAGAGCCGATTCTTCCCCAGCCTGAACTTCCTGCTCGGCTTTGAGTTCAATCAGACCGCCCAGCTCGGAGTCGGGCTGAGTCTCACGCCGACCAAAGACAACCCCGGCCACCTCATGATCGCCGCGGGCTGGACACCGAGGATCGGTGAGTTCTACCTGCCCGTTCACTTCTTCTTCGTGCCGGATATCAACGGCCACCACAAGATGGGCGTGACCATGGGCGTGACCTTCTGAGGCGGGAGATTGAGGTTATTGTCAGCAGGGGAAGTCGCTGTAGAGAAAGAGCGACCAGATGCGGCCGCCGTCGATGGTCAGGAAGAGGTCTCGGCGCCCGGCGCTGCAATCCTCGATGGGTTTGACGGCGATGCCCTCGATGTTGTCGCTCATGAAGGTGATGAGCTCCGGGCCATCGTAGGTGACGATGGTATCCATCTTGCGCCCGCCGGCGGTCATGGTCGATGACAGGCGGACCACCTCGATCTGGTCGTTGCTCGCGTCGTGCCAGATGAAGAGCTGGCCCGTCGACCGGTCGAACTCGAGGCCCGCCGTCTCGTCGGCGCCGGTCTGATACTCGCCGACGAAGACGTAGCCCTCTGTCGTGCGATTCAGGTCGAAGACGTAGAGGTGGCCGGCGTCTTGGTGACCGACGAAGAACAAGCCGCCCATGCCGCCAGCGCTCACGTAGGGCGTGCCGCTCGCGTCGACGAAGCCCTGGGCCGAAAGGAACTCGTCGGGAACGAAGGTCAGCCCTTCGGAGCCGCTGCCGGCGATCTCCGCTCGCAAGATCCATTGGTTCACGACGGTCTTCGTCCCGCCGACCGAGAGGTCGTATTCGGTGATTGCCGCGGGGCTCTCGGAGACAACGTAGAGGGTGCCGTCATCGTCGAAGTCCGCCTGGGCAACGCCCTCGGCGTCGCCGAAGCCTTCCCACGCCGCGCTGCTTCCGCCGCGAGTATCGATGCGGTAGCCGCCGGCGCCGTCTTCGACCACGGCCCAGACCGCGGAGGGTCCGTTGTTTCGGCAGAGCCAGAGCGTCCGGTGAACTGGGTTCCAGAGAGCACCGCTCAGGTCGGAGTCGAACTCGCTGGACAACGACGACCCGCCGACGCTCGTCAGGTTGGTCGCGTCGTTCGTCGATTCAGCAGGCCACGGGCAGTCCCCCGAAGCGGAGTGAATGCACACGCCGTCGGTGCAGGTGTCTGTCGTGCACGAAGAGCCGTCGTCACAACCCGAGTCGGCGGTGCAATACGCGCCAACTCCGGTGCCGGTGTCGACGCCCGCGTCGGCTGGGGTCGCGCTATCCCCGGCGTCACCTCCGTCGGTGGAAACGGCGCTGTCTTCCGGGGGGACGGCGCTATCGCCGGGGGGCACGGTGCCGTCGCCGATCGCGCTGTCGGCGGCGCCGGAGTCCGTCGGTCCCGGGGGTGAATCGTCGTCACCGCAGCCCGGGGCGAGGGTCACGAGCAGACCGAGCGCGGCCAAAGCGAGGAGTAGGGGCTGGCATTGGGGGACCGTAAACACGGCGCTTCTGTAGCTTGCAACGATGCCGCTGTCACGGTGGCCCGGCTTCGAGGTGGCGCTCCTGGTGCTGCTATAGTTCCCGCGATGCATCTCCCCAGCCGCACCTCGACCTCAATCGCCCTCGCCTCCGCCTTGTCGCTGGCGTTGCTCCTGCCTGCTTCACCTTTCCCCGCCGCCCCAGCCGAGGCTCAGGCCCGGGCCCGGAGCTACGAGCAGGAGATCCTCGGCCCCGGGCTCTACGCGTATCAAACGCGCGTCCGCGAGGCGACCTGCGGGGACGACTCGCAAACCGGGTTCGTCTCGACCTTCATGGGCTCCATCAACGGCATCCCCGGGAGCCGCTCCATGGAGATGAAGCTGATCAACAATCGCTACTGGCCGGAGTGGACGATCACGGTGCGCCGCGACGGAACCGTCGTCGGCGCGGCCCGGGTCTCCGGAGAGACGAGGGAGGCAGGGTTCGAGGTTCGCCGTGACGGGGGGCGTTTCGTCGGCACGGGGTCGCGCACCTATCAAACGACCATTGACGGCGAACGGCGCAACTGCACCGTCCGCGTCGACGTGCTGTTGCGCCGCTTTGACGTCTGAGAGGTCGCTTGGGGCTCAGCCGGCGACGCAGGTCGCCATGCCGTCGACCGGCGCGGGCTCGGTCTCGCCGGGGCAGAGCACCGTGCACGTCGACTCCTCCGTGCAGTCGACGGTGCAATCGGCCTCGCAGGTGACGTTGCACGTGGCGCCCATGGTGCATTTGGCGTCGGCCTCGTCGGCCAGGGTGTAAGTGCAGATCGCGCCGGTGCAGTTGATGTCGGTGTCGCGGCCGGCGGTGACGTCGCAGGTGCTCATCGCGTCGCAGTTGATCTCCGCGTCGGCGCCCGTGGCCACGACCGTGCAGTCCGCTCCTTCGCCGCAGGTGATGTCGGCGTTGTTGCCAGCGACCGTCACGTCGCAGGTGGAACCGGAGGCGCAGTCGACGTTGGTATCGTTACCCTCGGACATCACCTCGCAGGTGCTGTTCATCGCGCAGTCGACGTCGCAGGCCTCCATGCCGCAGTCAGTCGTGCAGGTATTGCCGGTCGTGCAGTCGAGCTGACAGGTCGCGCCGGCCATGGCGACGTCGGCGCAGGTGAGGCCACAGCTCGAGCCGGCCGTGCAAGCGCACGAGGAGCCCGAGCAGGCGCAGGCCGGTCCGGGGCAGAGCTGGATGGCACCGGCATCACCGGGGGCGGGGGTTGCGTCTGAGCTGCATGCCCCGACCGTGAGGGCCGCCGCGGTGACGAAGAGAGTCATGAAGAGGGGGCGAAATGTTTTCATGAAGCCTGAGTCGCGCCGCCGAGGCGGATGGATCAACTTTTGTTGTCCGAATTCAGTCGACGGGGATGCAGCCCTTGAAGTCGGAGTCCCGGACGTCCTCGCAGGACCCGTTGTCTGGGCAGTCCGTGTCGCTGTTGCAGACCAGACGGCAGGTGCCCGGAGAGTCGGGGGAGTTCCGGTCGTGGCAGATGGCCCCGTCTTCGCAGTTTTCGGCGTTGCCCACGCTATCGCATGCTTCGCCGATGCTTCCCGAGCCGCCGCAGCCCGCGAGCAGGCTGAGGGAAGAGACCAAGCACAGGGCGCTGAGGATTGATCGCAGGTTCATCGTCTATGTTTCGCTTTCTTCGGTGGAGACGTCGCCCGCGCAGGCGGGTCCGTCTACGCAAATGGGGTCAGTCGTACCGGGATACTCACAGCAGGTGCGTGTACCGCAGAGATCGCAGGGACAGCTTATACACGAAGCCGGGCGGAACGGGGTGCAGTCGCCATCGATGCAAACGCGATCGCTCCCGCAGCGGCGGCCGCACTCGCCGCAGTGCAACGGGTGCGTACCGGTATCGACGCACCCCCCATCGCAGTCCGTCGTATCGCTCGGGCAAGAGCTGACGCATTCGCCGTCGGCGCAGAGCTCTGGGCAGGTGACGCCCGCGCCTCCGCAGTGGCTGGCGTTTGCGTTCGTATGCACGCAGTCCTCGCCGATTCGGGTCAGCTCTTCGCGGCAAACGCATAGGCCGTCGACGCAATACTCGTCGTCTTCGCAGTGAATCGACGCTGGGCCGCAGCGCTCCGGATCGCGGCCCGAGGCGTCGAGGGCGACGACGTCCGGACCTCCATCCACCGGTCCACTGTCGGGGCCGGTCAGGGCCGAAGCATCGAAGAGCACGACCCGCTGTTCACCGCAGGCCGATACGAACCCGAGCATCAGGGTCGCCAAGAGCCCAGAGCACAAGGGTCGCCAAGAGAGCCGAAGACTCACTCGCCTGCCTCTGGCGTCACGGTGCCTCGCGCCGCCGCCCGGGCCTGGGGCGAGGAGGGATAGGTGGCCTGCAAACGCTCGACGGCCCGAGCGGCGGCCGCGTCGTCACCGAGGCGCCGGCGGGCGTCGACCTCCAACCAGAGGGCCTCGGCCCCGAGGCGTCCGTCTGCGAAACGACGCCGGTGGGCGGCGACGGCGGAGAGAGCTCCCCTCGGATTTCCGTCGCGGAGGTGCAGTCGAGCGAGGCGAATCCACGCCGCTTCGGCGACGGCGCCGCTCCGCCGGCCGACCTCGCGGAAGAGACGCGTCGCGGCCGCCCGCTGGTCATCCCGCCAG
>JAFDCW010000440.1 GCA_019312705.1 Deltaproteobacteria bacterium | reverse complement strand
CGGCGCCGGCCCCGGCGCCCGAAGCCGCACCGGCACCGGCGCCCGAAGCCGCACCGGCACCGGCACCCGAAGCCGCCCCCCCGGCACCCGAAGCCGCCCCCCCTCAGCCCTCCGCCGCGGAGTAACGCGCCATGATCAAAGACCTCGAAGCAACCGGCATCGGCATCACGATCGGCATCACCGTCTTCCTCTTGGTGAACGTCGCCATGGGGCGGCCCCTCGTCCCGGGCGCCGAGCGCGAGCACGAGCCCATCGTCGTGCCCGAAATCGACCTCAACCCCGAGAGCCTCTACGCCAAGAACTGCGCGGCTTGTCACCAGGCTAACGGCGAAGGCTTGGCCGGCGCGTTCCCGCCCCTCGTCGGCTCCGAGTGGGTCATCGAAGATCCCGAGACCCCGATCCGCGTCCTGCTTCTCGGCATCGGCGGCCCCATCGACGTTGCCGGCGAGAGCTACGACGGCGTCATGCCGACCCAGAGCCACCTCAGCGAAGAACAGCTCGCCCTCGTCACGACCTACATCCGCACCAGCTGGGGCAACGAAGGCTCCGAGGTCACGACCGAAGAGGTCGAAGCGGTGAAGGCCGAGCTCGCCGCACGCCTCAGCACTCCCTGTGTTGGCGGCGAAGAGCTCACCACGCTGCGCGGCGGCGAATAGCGCGCCCGAGCGTCTGACGACGCTCGCGGCGAAGACACACTACGGGCCTTCGACGGCCTCTTGAACCTGCGACGACGCCGCAGGCTCCTCTTCGGCGTTGGGTTTCGGAAACGCGCTGTCCCGGAGGCCCCCTTCCCGCGTGCCGAGGCCCTCCATCGCGGTGATCTGAGCCTCGGTTCCGATCAAGACGAGGGCATCGCCGGCGAGCACTTTGAGGTCGCCGCCGGGGGCATCGACGACCTCGCCGTCGAGGCGAGTGACCGAAAGGAGGGTCATCCCGGTCCGCGGCCGGAGCCGGGCCTCGGCCAGGGTTCGGTCCACGAGGAATGGGAACTTCTCCGCTTCGATCTCGATGAGCGAGAGGTCCAGGGCCGCTTCCCGCTCGAGGGAACGGCCCACGAGGGGGTCGAGGCGGACGTGCACGCCGGCGCCTTCGGCCTGCTCTTCTTCGTCGCGGCGCCGGAGGTAGTCGTAGATGGCCGGGGATACGACGCAGGTGATGATGGCAACGAGGATGATCGCCGTGTTGATTTGGGGGGTGATCACCCCGAGGCGCAGGCCGATGGCGGAGGCGGCGATGATCAGGGAGAGCCGCGATGAAATCAGAAAACCCGCGGCGAGGGCGTTTCGGCGACCGAAAAAGCGCGTCAAGAGCAGGGCGGGTAGGATCTTCACGGCGAAGGCGAAGACCACGAGGATGGGCACCAGCATCAGGCTCGCGGGGTCCGCGAGCAGCGAGTGCATGTCGAAGCGCGCCCCGACCATGATGAAGAAGATCGGGATGAAGAAGCCGAAGCCGATGGCGTCGAGCTTCATGCCGAGGAGGCCGTGCACCGACTTGCGGCTGAGCGACGAGATTGCCGTGCCCGCGAGGAACGCGCCGAGGATGATCTCGGCCCCGATGAACTGAGAGAAGACCACGAAGCCGAGCATCAAGGTCATCGATACGCGCACCGAGAGTTCAGCGGTCTTGGGCGCCGTGAAGGCGATGCGTTTGACGAAGGAGGCCTGGTGGGTGAGCAACCGCTTGCCGAAGAAGAGCACGCCGAAGAAGAGCATGAAGAGCGTGCCGACGATGAGCACGTCGACGGTGATCCCGGCGGCTCCGTGGGCGGCGACGAAAACGGTGATCAAGAGCATCGTCGCGAAGTCCGCGACGACCGCCAAGAGGATCACGATCTGGCCAAAGCGAGTATCGGCCTCGCCGCGCTCCTTGAGCAGTGGCATCACCAGACCGACGGAGGTGGTGCTCATGATGAGCGCCATGATCCAGGGAGACTCCAGGTAGCCGAGGCTGACGAGGCCCAGGGAGAGCGCCGTCGAGAAGACGAGAGTGGTTCCGAAGATCCCGAAGGTGATCATCAGGAGCTGGCGGAGCCCCTGGCCGTCGTCGTCGCCCCCTTGGCCCTCGTTCACGGCGAGAGAACGAAAGTCGATCTCGAGGCCCGAAAGAAACATCAGAAAGGTGAACCCGAAGAGCGAGAGCAGCTCGAGCCACGGATCCGTTTCGGCCGGAATCACCCCGAAGCCGCTGGCGCCGAGGACGATGCCGATGAGGATCTCGCCGACCACCAGCGGTATGCGGAAGATGGTGAGACGGGGAAGGAGGATGCCCGTCACCATCGCCGCGGTCACCACCGTGAGCAGTGGAATGAACGACTGCTCGCCATGCATGGCGGGGAGCTTACTCTGCGTCGGGGACCCTGGGAAAGAATCACATGAGAGCGACTGGAGACCTACACGTGGGCATCGACCACGCGGCGCGCTCGGCCGATGGCCCAAGTACAACGACCCCGGACCGCTGCGATGGTGGCGGAATCGACGTCGTCCCCCACCGCGGGATCGGCGAGGCAATAGCCCAACTGCGCGAGGGCGCGCAGCCAGGCGACGTCCCAGGTCCGATCGAAGAGCGGACGGTCGATGGCCTGGCCGAGGGCGGCCTCGACCGCCGCGACGTAGGCATCGAGGAGCGGGTCGTGTTCTTCCGGGAGCCGATCGTCGGAGGGATATGACCACGGTGTACCGAAAGCCGAAGCAAAATGCGCGCCCGGCATCGGCAACTCGGCCACCCGGAAGACGAACAAGCAACCTCGCGTCCCCAAATCCTGCGTCCCCAAATCCTCGAAATCGCCCCGGGTCGGCAATCGCGTCCACTTGCGTCAGTCGCCGAGCGCGCCCGCAGGCGACGGCCGCAGGAATACCAAAGGTATTTCAAGGCCGGCGGCGAGGACGTAAGCCGGCGGGGGTCAGCAAAAAGGCGAAAGGGCGACGTCAGTCGACCGGAGCTGGATTGCTGCCCCCGGCGTAAGTGGGCTCGATTGCGCTAGGGCTCTAGGTTTTGGGCTCTTGGCCACCACGGATCCGTCGCGGCGTCCGCGGGGATCTCGGTGCGTATCTCCTCGTCGGGGGCGACGACGATGGTGCGCATGCGCATGATTTCGTCGGCATTCAGTGGCCGGGAGAGCATCGGGTCCGGGTGGCCGACGACGACCAGGGACTCGTTGGTGCGGGTCTGGATGGCGTCGAGGCGGTAGGTCGTGACGTCGGTCGTGGGGTCGCAGCTGTCGTCGGCGTTCGTGACGTCGCAGGCCTCTTCCATGAAGCGGTCGGTGCCGAAGCCGTGGGTCAGGTCGAGGAGGACGGCGTTGTCCGGGGCCGACGGGTCTCCGACGGAGTGGCAACGATCGCAGGCCATGAACTGGGAGCGGCGCCTGGTGGAGTGGGGGTTCATCGCGCGCTGGCCGAAGCCGGGCATGACCCGGCCCGAGCCGTCTACGAACTCCCGCGGCATGTCGCGAATCTTGGTCGGTGCGCCGCCCTGGGTGACGGTCATGAAGAACCGCTCCGCGGGCATCGAGGGCGCCATCTGGCCGTCGGAGTTGCGCATCAGGACCAGATCGTTGAGCACCACCCAGCGACGACCGCCGGAGGGCCGGCCCGGGGTGAGCTCGCCGGTGCCGTGCAGGCGACCGTCGACGTCGAGGTCGAGGGTGACGTGGCAGCCGTAACAGCTCGGGACGAAGGCCGCGTGGCAGGTGTAACACTCGAGGTCGTCGCTGTGGGAGAAGCCCCCGGTGCTCACGCCCATCGAGCGCGCGGCGAGTTCCGTATAGGTCGGGCTCCCGGGAGTCACGGCGTCGATGACTTGAGGCACGACGAGCTCGAGGTCCGAGATCTTGGTTCGCAGGTAGAGCGTACCGTCACGTTCGTAGAAGTTCGGTCGGCCCTCGGGGTCGAGGACCGCCCGGGCCCTCCCCGTGCCGTGGCAGTCCGTGCACTCGATGCCCACGGCGCACTGGGTGTCGGCGTAGATGTGGCCGTCCCCGTGGACCTCTTGCTCGGTGTGGCAGTCGACGCAATCCATGCCCGCTTCGAAGTGCACGTCTGCCGGCGTCTCGTCGAAGTCGTTGGTCGTATCTTCGTCGGTCAGATAGTAGGCCGCGTCGTGGCCGTGCTGGGCCACGCCGAGGACCTCGGGCGCCGGTGGGTTCAAGCCGGCACCGGCAGACTCCCGGTACCCTTGAAAGCTGATCCCGAGGCGGCCACCGCGATAGTGGCAATGGGTGCACTGCTGTATCGGCGGCGTCGCCGTGAGTTCGTGGGTGGCCGCGTGGGGCACCGTCTCTCTGCTGATGCGCGGGTCTTCAGACTGGCTCAGCCCGTCGTCGTTGTACTGCATGTGACAGGCGGTGCAGCCCGATGAACGGAAGTCGGCCCGGAAGCGGTTCTCCCCGAAGTCGGTGAGATGACAACGCATGCAGCTCTTCGCCATGTACTGGTCCTGGGCATTGGCGATGGTCAGCTCGGTCGAGGGGTCTCCGGAACCGGGCTCGAGGGGCCGAGGAAGGAGCTGGGCCAGGGCCTCCACCCCGCAGGGCGCCGCCTCCATGTAGTTGGGGTCTTCGATCACGGCCGCGCCATAAACGCCGTAGGGCTCGTCCTGGGCGCCGGCGCGGTAGCGGGCCACAGTGACCTCGCCGGAGGAGTGGGCCATGGTCGAAGTCCGCACACGCTCGACGATGTCGGTGTGGCAGGGGCCGCAGGCGTCGCCGGCGACGCGCAGGTCACCGGGATTGACGAAGCGCAGGTAGGCCGGGTCGAGGGCGTCGAGTTCACCGACGGAGAGGTTGCGGATGAACTCCGGGGCGTCGCCCCGGTCCACGTGGGAACGGGCTTTGTCGTAGACCCACGTCCCGTCGCACGTCGGCTCTCCGTCGGCGCCCTCACCCAGGGTCCCGTCGCAGACGTG
>JAFDCW010000439.1 GCA_019312705.1 Deltaproteobacteria bacterium | reverse complement strand
GAGGGCACCGTAGCGATGCAGCAAGATGGAGATCTCGAAGGTCTTGCTGCCGATCCCCGTGACGTTCGACGCGGCGGAGAAGCTGCCGATCTTGAGCGGGCGGTGCTGGTAACGCACGAGCTCTTCCTCGAGGTGAGCGAGGTCGATGAGCCCGTCGGCGTTTTCGCGGATGGTCACCACGTCAGCGATGGACTCACGCCAGGGCAGCTCGTTCGAGTGATGCTCGTAGGGGCCGAGGAATACGACGGGCCGCTTGTCGTCGGGGATGAGCTTCGAGACCTCGTACTTTTCGTCGAGGCCTGCGGGCAGGTGCAGATCGAGCACACCCAGGAGCTTGTGGATCGCGCCGGTCGCGCCGGACCCGCAGAAGATGACCACGTCTTCGTCGCTTCCGCCTACCGAGTCGCGGATGATTTCCCGAGCGTCCTCGCGGAAGCGCGATGTCTGGATGGCGGTCCCCGAGGACTCGGAGTGCGTATTGGCGTAGAAGGGCAACACCTCTTCGCGGATGAAGTCCTCGATGAAGGTGAGGGAGCGACCGCTCGCGGTGTAGTCGGCGTAGGTTACCCGGCGCGCGCCAAAGGGCCCCTCGATGACCTGGTCGCCGCCGATGATGGCGTCCCGGATCGTCTCGATGAGGTGTTCGGTGTGGTCGATCATGGGCCATCATCCCACGGTTCCGTGGGGCCGGGGCGCGGGCTCCGTGACCTTACGCAACGCCGACGTAGCGGGCGCGGGGGCGCACCAAGGCTCCGTCACGTCGCTGCTCCAGCACGTGGGCGACCCAGCCGGCGATTCGGCCGAGGGCGAAGAGAGCAGTCGCCGTGCCCTTTTCCAAGCCGAGGGCGTGGCAGACCGCGACCACCCCGAGGTCGACGGTCGGGTCTGCACCGGTGAGGCTGCGGACCCCCTCGATGAGTTCGGGGACGTCTTCGGCATTCGGCGCGAGGCGCGTCGCGAGGTTGAGCAGCGGCGGGGTACGTGGGTCGCCGTCGGGGTAGAGGGGGTGGCCGAAGCCGGGTAACGCTTCTCCGAGGGCGAGGCGCTCCTCGACGACGGCGGCGGTGCCCCGGGCTCCGCAGTCTGCCAGGAGGCCTTCGATTCGGTCACAGGCGGCGCCGTGGCGGGGACCGGTGAACGCGTAGAGGCCGGCGCCGACGGCGGCGTAGAGATCGGCTCCGGCCGAAGCCGCGACGCGCGCTGCGAATGTCGAGACGTTGAGCTCGTGGTCCGCGCAGGTGACCAAGACGGCGTCGACGGCGGTGGCAGCCCCGTTCGCATCGCGGGCGGGACCGCCCGCGACGAGGCCCTCGGCGATGCGGCTACCGACCGATAGCGGCGTTCCGATGAGTGCGCCGGAAAGAGAGCGAAGCAGGCATCGGGCGCGATCATGTTCGTTCGTGAGCCCCCGCGCGTGGCGGGCCGGGTCTCCGAGGGCGAGGTCGGGGAGCGCTCCTACGAGACGCCACACGGGCGGCGTCGGGGGGGAGGGCTCCGAGGTCGGCAGAGTCCGCGGACTGCGGGGGGAGGGCCAGGGATCCGCCGGGTCGGCTTCCCAGAGCAGTTCCGCGACGGCCTCGAAGGGGGTGCCGGCCTCCACGAGGGCTGTCGTGCTTTGGCCTCGGTATCGCGGCGAATCGGGATGGACTTCGGTGATGGCGGAGTCCAAGACCGGGTCGCCCCATCGCAGCGCGCCGACCGCGACCGCTGCGTGGCCCCGGCGCGCGGCCGACCGGGCCGCGAGGCGCTCGACGTCTTCGGCGAGGTAGAGACCGGTGCGTCCGCGGGTGGCCAGGCGCCGGACGAGTCCCCGGCTCACGTAGCTGTAGAGCGTCGCGCGCTTGACGCCAAGCCGGGCGCAGGCGTCGGCGGCGCTCAGATATCCACTGGGTGGATTGTTGAATCGAGCTGTTGTGGTCACGGATCGAGTCATATGTATTTAGACCATGAACAATACGTCACAAAACATTGATCAAGCATCAATGTATCTCGACTGGTCTAGGACTTCCAACGACTACCAGAAGCACCGCAAAGGGTTTCCGGGGCAGTTCTTCCAGCGCCTCGCCGCCCTCGGTGTTGCCCGCCCCGGGCTCCGGATAGTCGATCTCGGGACCGGAACCGGGAGCGTAGCCCTGGGCCTTGCGGAGTGGGGCGCGGAGGTCGTAGGTGTCGACGTCGCGGATCGCCAGATCGCGGCGGCGCGCCAAGGTGCGGCGCTCCGGGGCGTCGACGCTACGTTCACCGTCGCCCCGGCCGAAGCGACGGGGTTGCCTCCGCAATCCTGGGACGCCGTGGTCGCCGGCCAAGCTTGGCATTGGTTTGAGCGCGACGCCGCGGCGCGCGAGGCCCGGCGACTTCTCGTCCCCGGCGGGCGCCTCGTCATCGGCCACTTCGATTGGCTCGAACGCCCTGGCAACATCGTCGACGCCACCCTCGATGTAGTCGATGCCCACCGTTCGGCCGGGGGGAGGGGTCTCACCCACTCGGTCCTCGGGACCTATCCTCAATGGCTCCGCGACCTCACCCTCGGCGGTTTCTCCTCCGTCGAATGCTTCTCCTTCGACCTCGAGGTGCCCTATTCCCGCGAGGGATGGCGCGGACGCATGCGCGCAAGCGCCTGGGTCGGTGGAACCCTAGACGCCGCCTCTATAGCCGCCTTCGACCGTGACCTCGCGGCGATGCTCGACGATGGTCCAGAGGAACTTTCCGTCCCCCACCGCGTCTTCGTAGCCCATGGCACCGCGTGATTGTTGGGGATGGGCCTGGGCAGGGGAGAGCCTCGTGCTAACTTTCCGTGATGCTGAGGTGGCTGTTGATCCTGGGCGTGGTGTTGTCGTCCGGTTGCGACGATGGGTCGGTCGGGGCCGACGGGGGGCGGGTCGACACCGGCGTGGCCGATGCGGGTTCCGGCGACACGGGCGTCATCGACGCGAACTTTCCCGATGCGGGATCCGAAGGCGTCGGCGGCATCGTGCGCTACGAGGACCGGCCGTTCGATTCAGGTGGCTTCACTGGGGAGATCGTGCCGACTGCCGCCCGGGCGGTCGCCGTGGAACTCTGGGTCGACGGCGCTGAGGTTGCCCGGACCCGGACAGATGACGCGGGGCTCTTCGTTTTTCCCGATACGGGCCTCTCCCCGGGCGCCGCGGTGATGGTTCGCGCCCTCGCCGACACCGCGGTCGGGGACCATCATGCCCGGGTCCAATCGCCCCGCACGCCAGTGCAGACGTATGCGGTCGAAGTCGCCGCACGAGTGGGTGACGGCGATGTGCAGCTGCTCGCGCGATACGAAGATGGCCTCGGCGGAGCCTTCAACATGGCCGATGCGGCCTACCGCGCGTTTGTCGTTTATGCACCCCACGTCGGGGCCGCCGGTCCCACCCTGACTTTCGCTTGGGAGCGCGGGTACGCCTTCCCTTGCAGCTCCTGCTACGACAGCGACGACGACGAAATCTCCATCGGTGGCCAGTTCGACGATACCGATGAGTACGACGACGACATCGTCTTGCACGAGCTCGGTCACTACTTCGTCGAACACTACAGCCGCGATACGTCTCCGGGGGGCTCTCACCGCGATCGACAGGTGACCCCCGAGCACGCCTACGGCGAAGGGCTCGCCTACTTCTTCGCCGCCATGATCGACGGCTCGGAGGTCATCGTCGACACCTACGAAGGCTCCCTCCGGGTCACGGACATCGAGCGCGTGACCCTGGGCGGCGCCACCCACGACGACTTCCTCGGCACCAGTACGGGCGGCCTCGGCGGCGACCTCCGGGAGGAGATCGTTGCCGGCGTGCTCTGGGACGCGTTTGACCCGGCGAGCAGTGACGAGGCCTTCGACCGGGTCGCCCTCGGGGCCTCCGGGCAACTCGAAATCCTCGTCGATGTGCTCAGCGATAGGAGCCTCGCCGACCACGGGGCGTCTGGCGTTGACCTCGCAGACTTCCTGCACGCCCTCGAGTGCAACGCCGGTGTGGCGACGGCCAACGTGCAATCCCTCGCCGATGACCGCGGTTTCCCCTACGTCGCTGGCGGCGGTTGCTGAATCGTGGGTTTCATCTGCTCCCCGTCATGATTGGCGAAACCGAAGTGCTATAGGCATGTGCATGTCTCGCATGATGTTCGTATTGGTCTTGGCGCAGGCGCTGCTCTTGTCGTCGCTCGCGTGCGACTCGAGGAATGACCCCGACGGCGGGGTCGACTCTGGGTTCGCCGGCGATGCGGGCGCCGACTCTGGCGCAGATTCCGATTCCGGATCGGGCCGAGATGCGGACGTCGGTCCCGACGGGGCCACGGATGCCGGCCTCGACGCGGCCGTCGATGCCAGCCCAGACTCCGGCCCCGACGCGGGCCCCCCGCCTCCTAGCATGGCGGACCGCATCGCCGCCCTCGGAGACTCCGGCGCCAGCATCGAGGACCTCGACGCCTTGATCCAAGAGGTCACCTGGGCCGAGGGATGGCCGGTTACCGACGGCGCACGGTGGCTCTTCGCCACTCGCTGGGATGCCGCGCCGGCCGAGGTCGTCCTCGTGTCGGACATCAACTCTTGGGATTCCGTCCGGGCGCCCGCGACCCGGGCGGCGAGCGGCGTGCACTACTGGGTCGTCATCGACGGAGCGACCTTCGACGCGCCGGCGGCGGCGGCGAAGTACAAATGGCGGGGGCTGCCGGACACCGACCGCGCTCCGCCCGAAGCACGAGCCTACGGCTTCGATGCCTTCGGCGAGTTCGGCTACGTTGCCCCGCCCACTTCCGAGGCCTGGCGTGAGCGCTTTATTGGGTTCGCTTCGGCCCACCTCGAGCAGCGACGGGCTTTCCGTGCGCTGCTCCCCGCCGGCTTCGTCTCCGGCGACGCGGCCCGGGTGCTCTTCATGCACGATGGACAGAACGTGTTTCACCCAGATGCC
>JAFDCW010000438.1 GCA_019312705.1 Deltaproteobacteria bacterium | reverse complement strand
TCCCGCTCTCAAAGCGCCTTTCGGCGCGCTGCACGAGGGAATCGAAATGGCCGCGAAGAAACGAAGCTCCAAAAAAGCCGCCGGCGGACGAGGGAGCGCGGCGGCGATCGAAAAGCGGCGAACGGCCCGGCAGCTCAATACGCTCTTGTCGGACGGGTCCGGCACCAAGAAGCTGGACGGCCGCACGGAGAAGCGGCGCAAGCGTCTGATTACGGAGCTCAAGAAGGGCAAGAGCGGTACGCCTCTCAAGGCCATCGATGTCGTCTCCCACGTCAACGAACTGATGGAGATTGGCGAGACCTTGCCTTCCCTCAAGAAGCAGGGAGTGAAACCCCGAAAGACCGACGTCACCCCCGAGGTCCTCGAAACGGCCAGCCGGACGCAAGAAGCCTACGGATTTCGTGCCGATGCCTGGCGCATGCTGGGCATCAACCTCGAAGGCAAGAAGGACAAAAAGCGCGGTCCAGGACGTCCCCGGGGGGCTCAAACGCCCCGCAAGCGCAAGTCCCGCTAAGGGCGACTTTACAAGTGGTGCGTGGTTGGTTAGATACCCCGCTGTCCGAGTTCGGGCGCCGTGGCCAAGTGGTAAGGCAGAGGTTTGCAAAACCTCCATTCACCAGTTCGAATCTGGTCGGCGCCTCCAATCTCTACCCCCGTAGGCTCCATTGAACACCACCAAGGGTTCAACGGGGCTTACCCCGGGGGATGAAGCAGCTCCGGGCGCCCGCGAGGGCGCGGTCGTGGGCGCCCTCGGCGGGCTCGTCCTCGCGGTCCAAGATCTGGCCGGGACCTTCTTGGTCAGCCCCCCGGAGCTCCGGGCCGAGGTCTTCCTCCGGGTCCTCGCGACGACTGCCCCGGTTGGAGCCGTCGTGGGGGCGACCATCGCCTTCCTGGTGGCGGCGACGCGGCGTCGCTTGGGGACCCCGCGGGTGCGCTTGCTCGAGACCGTGCCCCTCGTGGTTCTCGCCAGCCCGGCCGTCGCGACCGTCGCCTGGCTGCTCTTCAGCGGTGGGGCGATGTCTCGCCTCGCGCACCGCCCGGCCCTCAGCGGAGCCGCCTTCGTCGCCCTCCTCGCGATGCTCTCCCTCACCCTCGCCGGCGGTGCCGCCGTCGCGGGCTGGGCAAGGGCGAGTTGGCTTCGGCGGGGCCTGACCGCCGGCCTATTCATCCCGATGAGCTTCGGCGTCGCGCGGGCCGACCAGTACCTCTTCCCGGGGCTCTACGACTACCTGCACGGGTGCCTGACGGCCATCGCCTTCGGCGCCGCCTGTTTGGCGGTAGCCCCCCTCGTGCACCGCTTCCGGCCGCGGACACGCACCGGGCCATTGCTGCTCTTCACCCTCGCGGCGACCATGATGGTGAATCTCTCGACCCTCGACGCTTCGGCGACGGTCCGGTCCGAGCTCTTCGATCCCCGCGCCAGCCACGTGCGCTCGCTGCTCCTGGCCCTGGAGCCCATGTTGTCCCCAGCGGCTCGGGTCCCGCCCGGGGCGGTAGCCCGGGCAAGGGCTGCCCGGGCGCGTCGCGAGAGGGCCCGGGATTCGACGGATCTGCCGAGCTGGGAAGGGGCCCACGTGCTCCTGATCACCATCGATGCCCTCCGCCCCGACCACCTCGGCCTGAACGGCTACGACCGCCCAACGTCACCGACCCTCGACCGCCTCGCCGAAGAGTCGGTCGTCTTCGAGCGGGCGTACGCCCAGGCGCCGCACTCGAGCTACTCCCTCAGCTCGCTCATGACGAGTGAGTACCTGCACGAGGTCGTCGAAGCTCGGGGCACGCTCCCCGAAGCGACCCTCGCCAGCGCCCTGTCGGCGGCCAGCTACCGGACTTCGGCGCTCTTCCCCCTCGGGATATTTCACACCGAGGGAGAGCACCTCACAGGCTACTCAGACTCTCGTTTCCGATTCACCCACACGGACACCCGGGACCTCGACGCGCGAGAGAGGACCGACGCCGCGATCGAGGAACTCGACGAGGTCGTCCGGAGCGGAGAACCGGCGAGTCTCACCTGGGTACACTACTTCGACGCCCACGAGCCCTACCGCGACACCCACTTCGGGACGTCCGACATCGACCGCTACGACTCGGAGATCCGCCGGGTAGACCACGAGATCGAGCGCCTCCTAGCCGCTGCCGATGAGGTTCTCACAGGCGAGACCATCGTCGTCGTGACGGCCGACCACGGCGAAGAGTTCCGGGATCATGGCGGCGTCTATCACGGCTTCACGCTTTACGAGGAGCAGGTCCGCGTGCCCTTGCTGATCCGCGCACCGGGCCTTGCCCCGCGCCGCATCGCAGCGCCGGTCGAGCTTGTCGACGTTGCCCCGACCCTGCTCGAGATGGTCGCGGTCGCTCCACCTCGGTCGATGCGCGGGGACGACCTCCGGGGACTGGCCCTCGGCCGCACCGTCGACGCCGGGCCTGCCTACGCCGGCGTGGGCACCCAAAGGATGGTGGTGCGCTATCCGGACAAACTCGTTGCGGACCTACGCTTCAGCGTCTTTCGTCTATTCGACCTCGAAAGCGACCCCCACGAGCGCGACAACCGGGCGACCCGTGCTCCGGCGCGCCTCGGCGAGCTCCGGGGTGAAATCTTCGCGTGGCTCGACGACCTCGCCCTCCCCCCGGGCGAAGAGCTCATGAACGACCCGGCCATGCTCGCGTTGAACCGGGGCCGCCTCGGCGACCGGCGGGCCGTGCCGGAGCTCGCCGAGTTGCTCGTCGACGACCGCTGGCCAGCCGCCGTGCGCGGCGAGGCGGCCCGGCTCCTCGGCAAGCTCGGAGGTCGCGGCGCGCGGACGGCCTTGGCCCACGGCCTCGGCAGTGACGAACGCTCGATTCGGGTGGAGGCCGCCATCGCCCTCGGCCTGCTCCGGGACGAACGCGGGCGGCGCCCGCTCCTCGCAATCGTGACCTCAGGCCCAGGCGGAGGGGCAGGAGTAGGGGCGGAGTCGCCTGGACCAAGCACCACGGAAGCGCCGGCAGACGCGCCCGCCCGGCGTGCTCGGGCGGCGATCGCCCTCGCTCGCCTCGGGGCCCTCGAAGCGCTCCCAGAGCTGCCTGCCGCCGCCCGAAACGCGCCGGGCAGGCGAGAGCGAAACGAAGCCATCCGCCACCTCGGGCGCCTCGGCGGGCCAGACAGCCTCGGACCTCTGCTCACCCTCTTCGAGGATTTTCGCACGCGTCGACCGGCCGCCCTGGCCCTCGGGCACCTCGGAGATCGAGGAGCCCTCGCCCCCCTGCTCTCCCAGCTCGAGGTCGAAGGTCACGCCAACATCCGAGACGCGATCGTCGAAGGCCTCGGTCGCCTGGGCGACCCCCGCGCCATCCCCGCCCTGACCGCGCTGCTCTCCCAGGAGCCGACTCTGGGCAGCACCAGCGAGTCCTTGATTCGCCTCGACGCGATCACGGAAGGCGCCGTCGGCGGTTCGGACGTTGGCCCGGACAGTGCGGGCCTCAGGGGCTTCACCACCTGCCGGGCAGCAGAGAGCAGCGATCCCTATCGCTACGCCGGGCGCACCGAATGCACGACCAACGCCGATCCCGCGATCATCCCCCTACGCATCCCCCCCGCCATCACCGGCGCCGTCGACGGAGTCGAGCTGGTGATCCGCCTCGCAACCGGAGCAGATGGGGCTCCCGTCGACGTGCGCATCACGCTAGACGGCCAAGATGTCGGCTCGGTGCACGCCGAGGGCACGCTCCGGGAGGTCCGCCGGACACTCCCGGTCGAGCTCCTTCGCGGCGCCGGAGAGTTCTCCCTCTCGTCGCCGGTACCGATCCGCGTGGACCATGTACTCTTGGTCCCCCGGCGACCTACCCTCGCCCACTCCACGGCCAGCAACTGAAGGGCGACCGGGCCCGCCGGAATTCTCTGGACCGTATGCCCGTTGCTCGCTAATGTAATTCCATATGTCCGGTAATTTTGTAGACTGGCTGATGAAGCAGCCCCTCTCCACGCCGGGGGGACCTCGAGTGCGGAGGCCATCACGAATCCCCGGGGTGCTGCGCTCGGGCGATATTCAGGTGGTCTACCAGCCCCTCATCGACCTCCGGACGAACCGGGTCTTCGCCTACGAGGCCCTCGTGCGCAGCACGTCCCCAGAGTTCAAATCGCCCCCGGCTCTCTTGACCGAGGCGATCAACGCCGACTGCTGCGGAGCCCTGGGTCGTCAAATCCGTGAGGTCGCGATCGCCGCCTGCCCGGACCACCCCCTCTTCATCAACATTCACCCGAACGAGTTCGACGAAGGCTGGCTCGTTCAGCCCGACGACCCAATCTTCGCCCACGACCACGCCGTCTATCTGGAGATCACCGAGTCGGTCCCCCTGAGCCACTTTCACCACTGCCACAGTCTGCTGAACGAAGTCCGTAGCAAGGGGGCCTACCTCGCCGTGGACGACCTCGGGGCGGGGTACTCGAACCTGAAGTACATCGCGGACCTCAAGCCCGAGATCGTCAAACTCGACCGGGCCCTGACCGCCCAAATCGACGTGGACCGCCGCCAGCGGTTGCTCGTGGCGGGTTTGGTACGGCTCTGCGTCGACCTCGGGGCGCGGGTCGTTGCCGAGGGCCTCGAGACCCAGGACCAGGCCAGGGCCGCCCTCGACACCGGCGTGCACCTCGGCCAGGGCTTCGTATTGGCGAGGCCGAGCTTTCCCCCGCCGATTTACGACCACAATATTCTCAGCAGCCTCTACGAGCCAATGGTCCTCGCCTAGCGCTTGGAGCTCAGCGCCACGTTGAGGTCATCGGCGAGGGCGCGAGCTTCGACAATGTTGTCTTCGATGCTGCAGTAGGTCCACGAACCATAGCGGCCCAGCGAGTAGACCCCGCGACTGGCGAGGATGCGCTTCTTCTTTTCGACATCGGCCATCGACGCCTTCGTGATGTGCACGTAGGCCG
>JAFDCW010000437.1 GCA_019312705.1 Deltaproteobacteria bacterium | reverse complement strand
CCCACCGTCGCGCACCCAGATACCGTGGGCGCGGGCTCGATGCACGAGTTCATCGGCGTGGTCCCCCCCGCCGCAAACTCGTCTCCGTCGCAATCGGGGTACCAGTCGACCGAGCCGTCTTCGTCGATCTCGCCATCGCAGTCGTTGTCCTCGAGGGTGCAGGCGTCGATCGCGCCGGCATAGACCGTCGGGTCCGAGTCATCGCAGTCGTCACCACAGGCACCGAGGGCGTCCGAGGCGTGGCCGTCCCCGTCGACGTCGAGCAGGCGATGGGCGCAGCCCCCGGCGGGGTCGCAGCTGTCTGCTGTACACGCATCCCCATCGTCACAGTCGAGGGCAGGTCCCGCGCTGCACATCATGGCATCGCAGGTCTCTTCCCCGGTGCACACGTCACCGTCACTGCAATCCGTGGCGTCGGTGCACATGCGCGGCAGGCAAATGCCAGAGACGCAGCGGCCCACGCCTCCCTCGCAATCCGTATCGTCGGCGGCCGCGGTGCCCGGGGCGCAAGTATGGGCCGCACGGTTGCACGATTCGTCACCATTGCAGGGGTCCCCGTCGGCGCACTCGGCGTCCGTCGTGCAACTGAAGACACAGGTATCGCAGCCGTCGCCGTCGACGTCGTTCCCGTCATCGCACTCTTCGCCGCCGCTCACGTCGGGGATTCCGTCGCCGCACCGAGTCGGCCCGCAGATGCCCGTCCCGCAAAGCTCGCGCGTGGAGGCGTCCCCGTCAGAATCGCATTCGACGCCATCGGGGAGCGGCACCCCGTTTTCGCAGGCGATGTCCCCGCAGTTTTCGACGCCGTTGCAGCTGTTTCCGTCGTCGCACTCGGCGTCCGAAGCGCACGTCGAGGAGACCGAGGTATCCCCGGTCGCGCGGCATTCACCGTCGACGCAGGCGTTGCCCAGAGGGCAATCCGTACTGGTTGCACACTGCGCATCGCCATCGCAACCCTGGGCGGCCAGGAGAGCGAACAGGAGAGCGAAGGCGAGAACGGTAAGAAGGTAGGGGTGCTGCACAGACTCAGTATGAGTCACGCCAGCCGGCGAGTCACGGCACGACGACGGCGTTGGTGACGCCGTACGGGTCGAAGCTCTGGTAGGGCCGGGGCGCGCCCGCCCCATCGACCCGGACGACGATGAAGTCGGCGCCCTCGAGGGTCACGTCGATGGCGGCGTCGAATCGCAGAACGTCGGCGGTCGCGGCGACGGCCTGGTCGACGGCGACGCGACGCCCGGCGTAGATGCGCAGCCGGTCCACCGGCACCCAGGGCGCGGCCTGAATGCGAACCTGCACGGTGACCGTGTCGCCGACGGCCGGTCCTGCGGCCTCAGCGGTGACGAAGATGCCCCCGGCGACGGTCGCGTCGCCACTCCGGAGAGACGCCGCGACGTCGGGCCAAGCGAAAGCGCCGGGGGAATCGTCAGGGACCTCGACGAACGTCCGCGGCCCCCCCGGGGCGTCGCCGAGGAAGTGGCTGTCGCTGTTGCCGACCATGGTGGAGACTTGGCCCCCGGCGTACAGGGCGAGATAATCTTCGAAGGCCTCCTCATCCTCGCTGCCGATACCGCCGTTCCAGACCTCGATCGTGTCGAACGAGAAGTCGTCGAGGTTGGCCCCGGGGTCCAGATCGATCTCGACGGGGGAAACGGTTGAAAGGAGGGTTTCCCGGTCGAACCCGATCGATGAGAAGAGCCCCTTTCTGCCCGAGCGCGGGTGGTTCACCTGTACGAGGGCGCCGCCGAGGCTCTCGTCGCCGGCCGCGCGAATCGCCGCGAACAACTCGCCCGGGGGCTTGTCGAACCACAGCGGCGCACCGAAGGCCGAGAGCGCTGGATCATGAGCGAGGGGATAGCCGTTGATGTGTCCGAGGTGCGTGCTCGAGACCTCGGCGCCGTTCACCACGAGCAGGTAGTCGGCGACACCCGCCTCCACAACGATACTGCGGTAGTCGGAGATGACGTCGTGCTCCGTCGACGACGCGACATCGAGGCCCTCGGCAGCGAGCATGCGCACGGCGTCCTCGATGGGGCGCAGGCTGTCGACGGACATCTCCGTGTGCAAGTGCAGGTCTGCCGAGACCCAACCCGTGGTGTCGACGACCCGGGGCAGCACCGGGTCGACCATCTCCGTGGCCGCTGGGGCGAGGGTCAGATCGACGGCGAAGACATCGAACTCCATGCCCCGAGAGACGTGCACCGTGTAGTCCCCGGGGGGCAGGCGGCGGTCGGTTGGGCCAATGGCAATGTAGCGATCGATCTGCTCGACGCCCTCGACGACCGTGACCCGCACCGGGGCTGTGGCATCGCCATCGGCCGTCGCGCTGACGGTCAGCGTGGCGCTCGGGGGTGCGGCGACGGTGACAGCGGTCGGGGCGCAGGCGCCGTGGTCGAAGGACGCCTCGGCGCCCGGGAAGAAGCCTCGATAGCCCGCCCGGGCTCGGTACGCCCCGGGAGGGGCCGGGAAACGTGCGGCACCGGATGCGTCGAGGCGGGTGCGCAGGTACAGGACCCCTTCGGCGTCGCGGACCTCGACTCGGTCCCCGGGGGGCCCCTGGAGCTCGATCATGGCGTCCCCCGTGTCGGCGGGGTCGGCGGCAACGGCCGAGAGCGCCTCGGCAGCGGTGGCGGCCGGAGCGAGGCGCGCGGTGAAGCGCGTGAGCTCGCCCGTTTGCATGACGCTCGGCGAGGTCGCGAGCAGCACGTGGATGGTCTGGATCTGCGCAGCCGAGACCACAGTGTCGAAGCCAAAGGCCACCGCGTCGTCGTCACGCTCGGCGACGAGGAAAGCGCCGTCACCGCCGAGGCCGTCCTCGCCGAGGATTCCGTACCCGGGCTGCGTCACCTCCTGGGCCCCGAGCAGGGGCAACATCCCGAAGGCGGCCCGGGCGACCGGGATGCCCGGCCGAGTGGTCAAGGCGTACTCGATGCGCAGGGCCCGATCTCCTGCGCCGAGCACGTAGTCGAGCTGACCGCGCACGATGCCGGCCCGGCCGAGGCCCGGGGCGAAGGAGTCGATGAGGGGGACCAGCGCATCTTCGAAGAGCACCCGGACCCGCGCTTCACCGCTGGTCACGCCGGCGTCTATGACGGCGATTTCGCTCGCCGCCATCGTAGCGAGGCCGAAGACCGGGAAGACTTCCTTCAGCGAATCGGGATGCTCACCGAAGGCGGCGTCGACGATGCAGCCGAAGGGACCACCCTGGACCATGGCGGCGCCGGTGCCGCCGCGAACGACGAAGCGCACGTGCTCGTTCTCGAGAAGCAGGTCGCCCGCGTGCCCCATCGCCAGGGGACCGTTGAGAAGCTCCGCCGCGCACTCGATGTGTTTGGCCCAAACCTCGCCAGCGCCCGGGCGCGTCTCGGCGCAGCCGGTCGGCTCGGCCGGGTCCGGGGGTGCGGTCAGCTCGAGGTCCACCGGCGGAGGGCCGGTGTCGACGGCCGCGTCTCCGGCGTCTCCGGCGTCTCCCCCTCCCCCGTCATCGCCGCACCCCGAAGCAGCGACGGACGCCACGAGAAGTGCAGAAAACAGAATGCGACCGAGGGCCCGTGAGCCCACGCCCGATAGCCAAGAAAGATTGAACACGGCGGAAAGATAGCGCACTGGGGGGCTCATGGTAGGGGGCAGCGGGTCGGCGAGCGACTGAGGACGATGACGGCGTCGTTGGTGAACGCGGTTGAGCGCGATGACGGCGTGCTTGGGGGTGCCTCCAGCTCCAGGGGCTTTGTTACGCGACGACCGGAGTTGGTGCTGTGAAGGGCGGGGATGGTGTCGCGGTTACCGGGGGTTGCTCGGGGGCCGGACGCTTTTACTTCCGCTGGAGGCACCCCCAAGCACGCCTAATGGACCTGAGCCGGGCGAACTTCGGCTGAGATGGTGGTCTCCGGGGAGCTTGGGTGGTGGGGGTACTAGACGGGGATCATCGGTCTCGCCGGCGGGGCGTCTGCTCCGCTCCTAGCTTTCGCAGAGGCCCGATTGGTGCCGCGACGACGGGGGTTCATTCCGTACCGCATGGCGGCTGTGGTTGCGATCGGGCCTGCGCAGCCGCCCCACCAGCGAGCCCTCAGCGCGCGCTGTTCGCCTTGCCATTCAATAGGCGCGCTGTTCGTCTTGCCATTGATTTGGGACTGAGGCCGCCGGGCGCGCTGTTGGCATGGTTCAAAGCACCCTCCTCGTCGATTTGAAAGAGAGCTGGCCCCGGAGGACCGGGCGCACCTGCACGAAAATTAGCTTCACAAGGAGCCCGTTGCGCCCTCGAGGAGCCTCCCCAGTGCGTCGGCCTCGCGAATGGATAGGCCTCTCACCCAGCTATCTACAGAGGTCCCGGTGGTGGGGTGGCTGCGGAGGCCCGATCGTGATCACGTCCGCCGTGCGGTAGCGAGATCGCAGCCGTCCTCACGACCATCCTCCGGCAACTGCGATAGTTAGGAGCGGAGCAGACGACCCGCCGCTGGGACCGTCCATCCCCAATACACACCACCAACAACAAGGTCCCCAGAGACCACCATCTCAAGAACAGTTGGCACTACTCAGGCAAAGCAGGGGTGCTTGGGGGTGCCTCCAGCGGAAGTAAAAGCGTCCGGCCCCCGAGCGAGCCCCGGTACCCGCGACATCACTCCCGCCCCTCACAGCGCCAACTCCGGTCGTCGCGTAACAAAGCCCCTGGAGCTGGAGGCACCCCCAAGCACGCCGTCATCCCAGAATACGTCCCACCGCTCATGCAAAGGCTCCCGCCCGCACGTCTTTCATTTGCGCCGAGCCCCGCCTCTGGCAACCTCCGGCGCCCATGGTTCGCCTCGATTCGGTCTCCAAGCAGCACGGCTCTCAGATCCTCTTCCTCGAGGCGTCGATGAGCGTATTCAAGGGCGAGAAGGTCGGCCTCGTCGGGCCCAACGGCGCCGGCAAGTCGACCATC
>JAFDCW010000436.1 GCA_019312705.1 Deltaproteobacteria bacterium | reverse complement strand
ACGGTCGCGGCGCTCTTGAGTGAACACGGTGCAGCGGACGTCGTGGCGCTTTCGTCGAATGCCGCCATCACCCAGGCGGTTCGGGACCGGGGCTTTCGACTCCGGGGGCGGGACCAGGCTCGTACGGTCGAAGGGCGCGTCGTCTCCGATCTGACCGAGTCCGAGGCTCCGTTTCGATATGTCATTCTCGCGACCCAGCCGGCCCAGGTCGAGGCGGCCGCCCGTGAGGCGCTGCCCTTCCTCGAAGCCGACGGGCAGATGGTGGCGCTCCAGAACGGTCTGCCCGAGGCGCGCGTCGCAGAGGTCGCGGGCCATGACCGAGTTGTCGGCGCTATCCTGGCCTTTGGCGCCTCGATGCCTGAGCCCGGCGTCTACGAGCGAACCAGCGCCGGCGGCATCACCCTCGGACGGGTTGAGCCGCGCCCGGGCTCCGACCCCGACCTCGAGGCCCTCTCCCTGCTCTTCGAGTGCATCGGCCCGACCGAAATCGCGAAGAACTTCCGCGGCGCGCGCTGGAGCAAGCTCGCCATCAACTGCATGATCTCGACCCTGGGCACCCTCGCGGGCCTGCGCCTCGGTGAGTACATCCGCTCGACGAAGGGGCGCTACCTCGCCTTCGAGATCATCACCGAGGCGGTCGAGGTCGCCCGGGCTGCCGGCGTTGACCTCGAGAAGGTCTCGGGCACCCTCGACCTCGAATGGCTGGCACTGACCGACGCCGAACGCCGCGGTGAGCGCCCGGCGACCATGGCCGCCAAGCACGCCATGCTGCTCGCCGTCGGCGCGCGCTACCGACGCCTGCGCTCGTCGATGCTCGCGGCGATCGAGCGCGGCCGTGAGCCCGCCGTCGACTTCCTCAACGGAGAGGTGGTCACCCGGGGAGAGGCCCTCGGCATCCCGACGCCCGTAAACGCCCGCGCTGTCGAGATGGTCCACGACCTCGCGGCGGGGCGCCGAGAGACCGGCATGCACTTCGTCGAAGAGTTGGCGCGAGTTTCGCCCCGCGATCGCGTGCGCAATTCGTGAATTGATCAATCGGCGGCGGGCTCGGCCCACTGAGCGATTAGCAAACGCGTCCAACTCCTCCGGCTCTTCGTCGCTAGCGCCTGGACTCGTCCCCTAGCTACAGGAGGGCGTCTCGGCCGTAGACGAGAGGTTCTGGGGGTCCGGATTGGCGGCGGGGCGTTCGATGAATGTCGCCCCGCTCAGGCCGATGTCGAAACTGTTGCCTGCCGTGGAGTCGGTGTGCGTGGTGGACGTCATCGACGCGGCGGTCGACGTCGAACACGCCTTGCGCTCGAGGGAGGCGCCTGCCGAGGGGGCCGCATGCACGCCCACGATGGTCCCTCCGTACCGTAGCCGGTCGACGTTGGTGGGGCCGCAGAACAGCGTCACGGTGCTGGCCGAGCTCGACGGGGACGGTACGGTGCCCGGGCCCTGATCCGCCCGCGTGGCAACTGCGCCGCCCCACCCGATGAGGTAGAACTTCAGGCCAGGCAGAGTGCCAGAGAGAGCGATCGTACCTCCACCCGCCGCATTGGTGATGGTGAGCCGGCAATCCTCGAGTGACGCGTTGTCCAGGCCGCTGTTGTAGAGTTCGACGAAGCTGTTGTTCCCATTCGGCCTGACTTCACCGATCTTCAGCGTCAACACGCAGCTCCCGCTAGTATCGCAGGCCCCCCCCGGGCAGGCGGTGCCTGGGGTGACGGTCGTGAGAGCGCAGGAGCCGCGTCCGTCGCACGTCGACGCTTGGCACGGGCCAGTCGTGTCTGCGCCGCTGCAGTCCGTGCCGCTCGGCGCAAAGCCGTCCGCTGGGCAGGTCGGGCCGGTGCCGGGGCAGCTCTCCGCGACATCGCACATACTCGTATCCGCGACACCGCGACACTCTCGGCTGTTCGGCAGGTACGCGTCCCCTGGGCACGTATTGCTCGTCCCATCGCAGACCTCTTCGACGTCGCACAACCCCGCCGCGGCGCGGCACACGTCGTCTCGTGGCCGAAGCAGGTCCGCCGGACAAGCTGCGCTGGTACCGCTGCAGACCTCCGGGAAGTCGCACCCGCCCATCACTGCCGCGCGGCATACGACGCCCGCCAGGAATCCGTCGGCCGGGCAGGCGGTGCTCGATCCATCGCAAGACTCGCTCGCATCGCAGGGCCCCGTCGCTGCGGTCGCCCACCGGCAGACGGTACCCGTGGGCCTAACGGAATCGCCGGGGCAGGCGGGGCTGCCGCCGGTGCACATCTCCGGTGCGTCGCAGACGTCGCTACTGGGGCGGCATTCGGTGGTGGTGGATGCAAGAGTGTCGGCGGGGCAGCCCGAGTTGAGCCCGTCGCAGGTCTCGGCCGGGTCACAGGCGCCCGCCGAGGCCCGGCACTCGGTCTCCGAGCCCAGGAGTCTATCCCGCACGCAGGCGGCTGCGCCGCCGCTACAGACGATCGTCCCCACCTCGCACGCGGCGCCGCACGGCGCACCGCAATCAAATTCGTCGGTGCAGGAGCCGGTGGCGTTGCAGAAGCCGCCGCTGCACGTGGCGCCAAAATCTTTGAGGAGATCCGTGGGGCAGGCCGTGTTCGTGCCATCGCATAGCTCGCCGATATCGCAGTCGCCGGTCTCCGGGCGGCACGACGTGCCCGCCGGGGAGGTGCCCGACGGCGCCGGACAGGCCGACGTTCCTTCACAGAGTTCTGGCGCGTCGCAGAGCCCCCCGGCAGCTCGGCATTCGGTGCCTACGGAGAGCGCAACGTCAGCGGGACAGCCGGCGCTTACACCGTCACAGGTCTCCGTAGCGTCACAGTCTCCGGCCGGACCGCGGCAGAGGGCACCGGGTGCAAGTAGGGAGTCCGCGGGGCAATCCACCGAAGCCCCGTCGCAAAGCTCGGGGGCGTCGCAGAGGCCGGCTGAAAGCCGACACTCGGTTCCCGGGTCGGCGGGGCCGGTGCCCGCGCATACGGGCTCGCCGGAGTCGCAGTTGATGATGCCGACTTCGCAATCATTGTCGGTCTCGCAGGGGTCGCCGGCGGTGCACGCGCTGCATTCACCCGCAATGCAGAACATTCCGGATCCGCAGTCGGTACCCAACTCGATGAACTCGTCGGCGGGACAATCCGGGCTGGTCCCGTTGCAGGTCTCCGCCGCGTCACAGCTCGACGCCGCTGGGCGGCATTCTTCTCCTTCGTTCGCGAGGTCGACGACGCAGACCTCGACGCCGTCTTCGCAGCGGGTGACCGCCCGTTCGCATTGACCGATGTCTCCCTCGGGCGTGCAGGGCTCGTCGGGCACGCAGGCCGGCGTCGCGTCCGTTCCGGAGTCGGTGGCGCCGCTGTCCATCTGCGGGGGAGTGCCGAGGGGCGGTAAATCCTGGGCATTGATCACTGGGACGTCGACGCACAGGCCCTGGTCGCCGCAGGTGGTGTCCGGCGTGCACGTCACGCCGAGGCACGCTCCCCCAGGCAGATACATGTGCAAGACCCGGGATTGCCCGGCGATGAAGCCGGACTCCACCCGAGCTTCGGAGACCGCGCCGAAATCCGCGTCGAGGCCCCGCACGGTGATCCGGTAGGCGCGCGTCGAGTCCCCCTCGAGGGGGGAGAGCACATGGCGAAGGGGCCACGCATCGTTGATGGGCTGTGTGCTGTCGAAGACATAGTCGCCGCTAAAATCGGCCCCCGGGGCGCGCCCCTCGACCTGAATCCGCACAAACTCTGCATCCGCCTTGACGTCCTCGGCGGCATCGATTTCGACGACGATTTGTGTCGTCTCCGCGCAGCCGCTTACGGCCAGGGCGAGGGCCAGGGCGGCACACGAGGCGCTCCCGATGCGGCCGCGGCGGCGGAAGGAGGTCACCGGTGTTTTGCGGTTGCTCATTGCGACCCCAGTGCGAAGGTGACGCTGCCGAAATCGCTCTGTTCGTAGCTGGCCCCCTGGCCGCCGAGAACGACCGCCAGGATGATGCCGACGACCGCGAGGGCCACGATGCCTCCGCCGATGCCGAGCCAGAGCCCGAGGTTGGAACTCTCTTCCTCCTCCCGGACGATGATCGTCTCCGGCGTGCGTTCCGCGCGCTCCCGTGCGGCGGCAAGCTCTTCGGCTTCCACCCGGTTCTGTTCGAGGGACCGTTCGATGGCGGCGATGCGCGCCTCGACCTCGGCTCTCTTGCCGGTGTCCGGTGTCTCTTCGAGGTAGTGGCCATACGCCTCGACGGCTTCTTGGTCATGGCGCAGGCGGTCGTGGGCGAGGCCGATATTGTAGTAGAGCGCGCCCATGCCCGAGAGTTCGAGGGCTTGCTCGAAACCCGCGACTGCTTCCGCGTATCGGCCCGCCGAGTAGGCGTCGCGTGCGTCGGCGAAGAGCTGCCGGGCGCGGGTCTCGTTTTCGGCAGCGTCGGCAGCGTCGGCAGCGGCGGAATCAGCCTCGGCAGGGGGGTCGTCGGCCTGAGCGCTCGCGGTGGCGGCACCCGAGGCGGCAAGGACCATCGTAAGAATCAAGCAATAGCGCATTGATTTAGGGTACTGCCGCCGCCCATGCACGAACAATGCGAACCTCTGTACAGGACTAGGGTACGGAGTTGGTGCAGGGACCCTCCCCGATCGGTGGTCCGGAAGACTTCCTGCTCAACCTTCGAGGTCGTCGGCGAGCTCGCTGCGCGCGGCGCCATCGAGCTCGGCCTCGTACCCGTACGCCTTGTGCGTCACCACCAGCTGCGCGGGGCCGTTGCGCAGGGCCTCGGCGTTGCCGCGACCTGGCGTGAACGAGAGGTAGTTCACGGCCGGCAGCCGTCCCTCTTCCTCGCCGGGAAGCGGCCGGAAGCGCGCCGGGTAGCGCTGCTCGCCGATGGCGATGGCCATGTGCTCGCCGACATCGGCCAGGGCGTCGAGGGCTGCGCTGCGTTCCGCGGGGTCGTCGTACTCGATCATCAACGTGG
>JAFDCW010000435.1 GCA_019312705.1 Deltaproteobacteria bacterium | reverse complement strand
CCAAGACGGCGCGAGCCGGATCTTCCCGGATGCCTGGGAGGGCTTCCTCGCCCCCATCCCCGAGGACGAACGCGACGACCTCTTGCACGCCTATCACCGCCGACTGACGAGCGATGACAGCGCGGTGCGGCTCGAAGCCGCGAAGGCCTGGAGTATCTGGGAGGGCAGCACGTCGACCCTCGCCGTGGATCCGAAGCTCGTGGAGAAGACCGCGGACGCCCACTTCGCAGAGGCCTTCGCGCGCATCGAGTGCCACTACTTCGTCAACGGGGGATTCTTCGACCGCGAGGATCGATTGCTCGCCAACATCGATACCATCCGGCACATCCCGGGCGTCATCGTCCAGGGGCGCTACGACGTCGTATGCCCAGCCGGCAGCGCCTGGGAGCTCTCGAAGGCCTGGCCCGAGGCGACGCTGAAGATCGTCCCCGACGCGGGGCATTCGGCGATGGAGGTCGGCATCGCCCGCGAGCTGGTTGCGGCGACCGACCGCTATCGGCCCTGACCTTCCCAGGCAATCCGGCGCCGGGGTCAGGACTTGCGGCGCCGCCGGCGAGGCCTCAGGGGCTCGGCGGTCTCCGGGTCATCCGGCCAATGGTGTCGCGGATAGCGCCGGCGAAGCTCCTTCGCGATGGCGGGATAGTGGCGTTCCCAGAACCCCGCGAGGTCGGTCGTGACCTGGACGGCCCGCCTATTGGGCGCGTTCAGGTGAAGCACCAGGGGCACCTCGCCGCCGGCCACCGTCGGGCCCACCCGGGAGCCGAAGAAATCCTGAAGGAACGATGAGATCCACGGCGGCTTGCCTGGGTCGTAATGAACCACCACCCCATTCGGGTGCCCCGGGATGCGCGCCCGGAGCGGCGCGAGGCGGTCGAGGGCGGCTCGAGCGGCGGGGCTCATCTGGGCGTGTAGAAGCTCGGGCAGGCGCGCCCCGCGCAAGTCCTCGAAGCTCGACGCGCCTTCCGCGACCGCGCTGATGGCGTCGCGCAGCGCCTCGTCGTCGAGGGCACGAACCGTTTCATCGTGACGGGCCGCAAACTCCGTCCGCCGTCGCAGGAGGTCGAGGGCCTCACCATCGCATATGTGTTCGACGCCGCGAGAAAGCGCCGCATCGGCGAGGACCCGAGCCGCATCGGGCCCCGTCGCGAGGCTCCGGCTCTCGTCGAGGACGAGGCCATCGAAGGAAAGGGACCGCACGCGCATCACGCGTTCCCTATCCGCTTCGAATTCGACCACGTCCTGTTCTGCGATCTGGCCCGGGAAGAACTCGAGCAATTGCTCGGGCTCGACGGCGCTCGCCGCCCGAATGAGGGCCGGCCCCCGCTTCCGGTCGTCCACTTCGAGGGCGACGACGAAGGCCGCCTCCTTGACGACGCTCGTCGGCGCTAGGTGGCCGGACCCACCCCCTGCAAAAACGACCACATCCCCATGTTGCTTACGCCGTTTTCCGACCCGGTCGGGGTAGGCGAGGAGGGTCGCCTCGAGAAGCGCCGTCTCTTCGATCACCGGGTCCCCGACGCGGTCCGCATCGCGGGGCGCCGCGAGGGCCCGGACCAACTGGTCCCGTGACCTCTTGACGGCAAGGGTGGCACCCCGTTCGAGGTCCCAACGCCGGAGCGCGCCATCCCCGAGACCCTCTCGCTCGGCGCCCTCAAAGGCGTCCCGACGCGCGAGGAGGTCGGAGCTGCCTACCTCATCGGTGCGCGCCTCGGGGCCGTCGAAGCGCGTACGCACCGACCGCCGAATCTCTCGCTCGCCGATGAGCGCCGCGAGCAGCGCACCCTGGCTCGCGACGCCCCGGACCTCGGCGGCGAGCAACAAGCGAGCGAGGCGCGGGTGCACGGGGAGCTTGCCCATGAGGCGCCCGTCGTCGGTAATGAGGCCGTCGGGGCCAACCGCTCCGAGCAGGGAGAGCAGGTGGCGGGCCCGGTCGAGGGCGGCCCTCGGAGGCGCTTCGAAGAACGGAAAAGTCCCCGGGTCTTCACCCAGAGCACGCAACATCAAGGAGGTCTCGGCGAGGTCGGATCGGCCGATCTCCGGGACGTCGTGGTCGGGCCGGGTATCGTGGTCGTGCTTGGTGTAGAGGCGAATGCAGTGCCCCTCGCGAACCCGCCCGGCGCGCCCGGCGCGCTGCTTGGCAGAGGCGCGGCTGATCGGCTGCGTCGAGAGGCCAGGCAACCCCGTCCACGGCGAGTGGCGAGCCACCCGGGCGAGCCCCGAGTCGACGACGACGGTGACCCCCTCGATGGTCACCGAGGTCTCGGCGACGTTGGTCGAGAGGATGACCTTGGGCCGGTCCCCGCGCCGGACGGCCCGGTCCTGGTCCTTCGGCGGCAGATCGCCGTGCAGCATGACCAGGTCGTAGCCGGCGTCGGCGGCGAAGTCGGCGCAAGCCTCCCGGGCCCGGCGAATCTCCCCGGCCCCGGGGAGAAAGACCAGGATATCGCCCCGGTCCCCCCGCCGGATGCCCCGACGGACGGCCGAGGCGACCTGCTTCTCGAGGCGCCGGTCATCGGGCAGGTCCAAATGCTCGACGACCACCGGAAAGGCGCGCCCTTCGACAAAGAGCGGCGTGACCCCGAGGAAGGAAGACACAGCGGCCGCGTCGAGGGTTGCGCTCATCACCACCAGCTTCAGTGCCGGCTTGGTCGTACGCCGGAGACGCTCCCCGAAAGCGAGAGCCAGATCTCCGTGCAGGTGTCTCTCGTGGAACTCGTCGAGGACGACGGCGCCGACCCCTCGGAGCGTCGGGTCCGCGGCGAGGCGACGGATGAAGATGCCCTCGGTCACGAAGCGCAGGCGCGTCTGCTTCGAACTTCGGTCCTCGAAGCGTACGGTGTAACCGACCTCGCCCCCGAGGCGACCGCCACGCTCCTTCGCGACCCGCGTCGCGGCGAGGCGCGCGGCGAGGCGTCGGGGCTCGAGGACGAGGATCTCGCCTTTGACGAGCCCCGCGTCGAGCATCGCTGCGGGGACCCGGGTGGTCTTACCGGCGCCGGGTTCGGCCGAGAGCACCAGCGCCCCCTCGTCGCCGAGGCGGCGGACGATCTCGGCCAAGTGGGCGTCGATCGGGAGGTCGAGCACAGCCCTCGCCTAACTCCGGCTCAGTTTCCGATACTTGATGCGCTTGGGAATGTCGGCCGCGGCCCCGAGGCGCTTGTGGCGATCCTCCTCGTAGTCCTGGTAGCTGCCTTCCATGAAGAGGACCTCGCTGTTGCCCTCGAAGGCGAGGATGTGCGTCGCCACGTGGTCGAGGAACATGCGATCATGGCTCACGACGAGGGCGCAGCCGGGGAAGTCCATGACCGCCTGTTCGAGGCTCTGAAGCGTCTCGACGTCGAGGTCGTTCGTCGGCTCATCGAGGAGCAGGACGTTGCCCCCCTGCTTGAGCAGCTTGGCGAGGTGCACGCGGTTTCGCTCTCCCCCGGAGAGCGTGCCGACCTTCTTCTGCTGGTCGCTGCCCTTGAAGTTGAACCAGCCGCAGTACGCCCGGGAGCTCACCTCGCGCTTGCCCAGTTGCACGTTGTCGAGGCCGCCGCTGATCTCTTCATAGACGGTCTTGTCGCCCTCGAGGTCTGTGCGCCCCTGGTCGACGTAGCTGAGTTCGACGGTATCACCGACCTCGACGGTGCCCTCGTCGGGTTGCTCCTCGCCGACGATCATCTTGAAGAGCGTGGTCTTGCCCGCACCGTTCGGCCCGACGATGCCCACCACACCGCCGGGGGGGATGAGCAGGTCGAGGCCGTCGAAGAGCAACTTGTCTCCGTAGCCCTTCTTGAGGCCTTTGATCTCGATGACCTTGTCCCCGAGGCGTGGCCCCGGCGGGATCTGAACCTCGTTGGGTGCGCGCTTCTGGTCAGCACCGGACTGAACGAGGTCGTCGAAAGCCTGGATGCGCGCCTTGCTCTTGGCCTGCCGGGCCTTCGGGGAGGCTCGGATCCAATCGAGTTCGCGCGAGATATGTTTCTGACGACTCGACTCGGTCTTCTCCTGCTTGCGCAGGCGCTCCTGCTTCTGCTCGAGCCACGCCGTGTAGTTGCCTTTGTAGGGCAACGCCTTGCCGCCATCGAGTTCGAGGATCCACTCGGCCACCTCGTCGAGGAAGTAACGGTCGTGGGTGACGCAGACGACGCAGCCGGGGTAGCTCTGGAGGTGGCCTTGGAGCCAGGCGACGGACTCGGCGTCGAGGTGGTTGGTGGGCTCGTCGAGGAGCAGCAGATCGGGCTTCTGCATCAGGACCTTGCAGAGCGCGATGCGTCGCCGCTCACCGCCCGAGAGCACGGCCGGATCGGCGTCGGCCGGCGGAAGCCGGAGCGCGTCCATGGCGATCTCGAGGTGGGTGTCGAGGTTCCAGAGATCTGCGGCGTCGATCTGGTCCTGAAGCTTGCCCTGCTTGTCGAGGAGCTTGGTCATCTCGTCGTCGCTCATGGGCTCGCCGAGCTTCATCGAGAGCTCCTCGAACTCCGTGAGCAGGGCGCGCTGGTCGGCGACCGCTTCTTCGACGCACTCCTTGACGGTTTTGGCGTCGCCGAGGTCCGGCTCCTGGGGCACGAAGCCCCGGGTGGCGCCGGGGCGAAGCCAGGCCTCCCCGGTGTAGTCCTCATCTACCCCCGCCATGATTCGGAGAATCGTCGACTTTCCCGTGCCGTTGACCCCGAGGACGCCGATCTTGGCGCCCGGGAGAAACGACAAGTAGACGTCCTCGACGACCTTCTTGTTCGGGGGATGGACCTTCATCAGGTCCTGCATCGTGAAGATGTAGTCAGCCATAGCCGCGTCGTTGTGGCACGACGCGGCGGCGGGGGGAAGGCTCCCCGGCGAACTCGGTGAACAGGTCGAGGGGCCGATCCCGCGCCTGCCGGCTCGGCTAGGATGAACCTCGGGTCTCCTCGAATACGATCCAGGCATTCCAAGCCGCGTGGATCAACATGCCGGGGTAGA
>JAFDCW010000434.1 GCA_019312705.1 Deltaproteobacteria bacterium | reverse complement strand
ACTCCGCCGTGGCACAGAAGAACGTGCCGCTGTCGGTGATGGGAGAGCCCCCGCTGTCGGGACTCGGCGGTGGCGAATCATCGCCGCCGCAGGCACCGGCGAGAGCAAAGGAAAACGTGAGAATGAAGAAAGTAAGCAGACGGATATTCGCCATCGGGTCTCGCGATTTGGGCCTCAGCGGGTGGCCGTGAAGTAGTCGCTCGCGTGGTGGCTCCAGTATCGCTGCTGGAGGTAGGTGTAGCTAAACTCGTCGAAGTCGAAGCCGGGGATCTTCACGGCGTAGACCTGCCAGGTTATGAAGCCAGAGCTGATGTCGTCGATCTCGGGGATGGACGACAGGTCGGGGATGGGCGCCTCGTAGACGCTGCCGCGCGCGTAGTGACGCCACGCCGGGTTGCCGTCTCCGCCGACCATCAAGACGATGTGCATATCCGGATCGTCTCCGTCCGAGGTCCACCGCAGGACTCGGTCGTCGGGGAGGCGCTCGCCGTAGCCGGGCGAGGTCGCTTGGGGGATGCCGAGGAAACCGTCGAGGGTCACGGTCTCGTCGTAGGCGCGCACGCCGTTGCGCACGACCATGGTGTAGGGCTGAGAGTCGAAGTCACCGGTGTACCAGCCGGCGGAAATGCGATAGCGCCCGTCCGAGAGTGAGCCGAGGAGGGCGGGCTGGGCCCAGAAGCGGAAGGGCTCGTCGTTGGTCCGCCCGCGCACGATGTCGTAGGCCTCAGTGCGCCCGAGGGTCTCGACCTCTCGAACGATGACCCCTTCGCCGCCGAGGTCGATGTAGGCCTCGACCTTGAAGCTATCGGGGCCGGTCCGGGACTCTCCCGGGAGGTCGGTGATGTCGACGTCGAGGGTGTGGTCGAGGGGGATATCCATCGTGATGTCGACGTCGGTGACCTCTTGCCCAGGGCCCGCGAGCACGTTCCGGGCGATGCCCATGACGTAGGGGAGGAACGTGCCGGTATCCTGGTTCTCGAGGCCGGCGAGGGCGTAGACCGCGAGGCCCGCCGGCCGGGCGAAGATTCGGTAGAGATAGCCAGACTCTCCGGTGTCTCCCGTCTCGAGGACCCGCTGTAGGGCCCCCCCGAGGTTTGGCGCCGGGTTGGGGAAGTCGACGCGGGCCTGGGTCGTGTAGACGTAGGCGACCTTGACCTCGTTGGCCCGGGGCTCGGGGACGTTGAACCAAGGCTGGGGACCGAGGCCGAAATCGCTGGGCCAGACCAGCTCACCGGAGATGAAGGCACCGCTGTGACCGGGCCCGGCGGGGGGGGGCGGCCCCGGGGGGGAAATTATGCAGAGGTTGGGGTTCCAGGGCACGAGGAAGATGGTGACGTCGGTCGCGTCGAAGGAGACGATCGAGGTCTTCTCGAAGCAGAACTTCGCGACATGCACGGTGACCGGGCCGATGAGGTCGGTGCCCGAGAATGTCGCCTGGCCGTTGATGTCTGTGGGGCCCTGGTAGGGCGTGGCGAGGTCTTCTCCGAGGACAACGTAGGCGTCGGGGAGGGGGACGAGACCGCCGGGGAGGACGGCCAGGACCGTGACGTTCATCGCGCCGGCGATCGGACCGCCGCCGAGGCCGCCCGAGGACGGGTCGGAGCTGTCGTAGTAGGTGTAGGCGTCTTCGACGGTCAGCTCGCTGGCGTCGGCGCCGCGGATGACGGTGACGTCGACGGTGCCGGCGGCCATGGGCGGGGTCCGGCAAGTCACCGTGGACTCGCTAACGACCGTCGTGTCCGTGCAGGGGGTGCGACCGAAGACCACGGCGTCGCCATCGGCGAAGGCCGTGCCCGCGCCCGTGCCGATGATGCTGACCAAGGTGCCGCCGGAGACGGCGCCGCGGCCCGGGTCGACGTAGAACGCCTCGTAGGTGTACGCGTCGGCGGCGGTGACCGACTCGTCCCCGAGGGTGACCGTCACGTCGGCCGGGCCCACTTCGCCCGCGGGGGTGACGATCACCAAGCGGTTCGAGTCGATCAGCTCCATGTCGGCGGGCTGCACGAGGCGGCCGCCGATGGTCACCTCCATGTCGGGGGAGAGCCCGGGACCGCCGTCCATGTCGACGGAGAACCCGGTGCCGCGGATCACGACCGACGCGCCGCCGGTGAAGGGCCCATGGTCGGGCACGAGGCGGGTGACCGAGATGGCGCTGGTGCCGATGCCCGTCTCCGGGAACATCGTCGTCGAGTCCATCGTGCCCGAGTCCATCGCCGCGTCGGGGAGATCCGGTGGCGGAGTGATGGTGTTGTCGCCGCTGCAACCGACCGCGAGGGCGGACATCAAAAAGACGGACGCGAACGCGATTCTGCGCATCATTGCTCCTGCCACGGCAACCTCCCCCGAGACCCACGCGGCGGTTCGCCTGTATTAAAGGTCACTAACAAGCAGTATCGAGTACGTAAGAGTGAAGTCAAGGAGCGCTCCGGCGCGTTTTTCGGTACGTTTGCGCTCTTGCCGGCTTTCCCATGAAGCTCCTCCGCGTCGTCGTCAGCGATCTCCACCTCGGCACCGGGCAGCGCCCGGGAGAGCCGAACGTGCTCGAAGACTTCTTTCATGACGACCGGTTCGCGGAGTTCCTCGCCCATTACGACCGTGAAGCCGGCAGCGATACGGAGCTCGAACTCATTCTGAATGGTGACATCTTCGATCTCTTGAAGGTGAAGACGCGTGGCCGGTGGACGACTGAAATCACGGACGAAATCGCCACCGCCAAGCTGCAAGAGTGTGTCGAGGGGCATCCGCGATTTATCCATGCCCTGCGCGAATTCATGAACAAATCGAACCGGCGGATCACCTACCTGCCGGGTAACCACGACCTCGAAATGTGGTTTCCGGGGCCCCAGGAGCTCTTCCGCCGCTACGTCACCCCCGGAGCCGCGGGCAGCCGGCTGCAGTTCATTACCAGCACCGACACCTACTATCTGCCCGAGGGCATTCAGATTCGCCACGGTCATCAGCTCGAACGGATCCATAGGGTCGACTACGATCGAATGACCGAAAAGCGCCGCGACGGGACCGAGATCCTCTCGTTGCCGTGGGGCACGCTTTGGATCCTCGACGTGATGAACCCCGCGAAAGAAGAGCGGAATCACGTCGACCGGGTACAGCCCCTCGGCCGCTTCCTGCTCGCCGGCTTCGTCTTCGACACCTCCTTCGTCATCCGCTTCCTGTATCGATCGACCCTCTATTTCTTGAAGCACCGCATCTTCACGTTCCGCGCGTGGCGCGAGCGCATCCGGCAGATCCCGCGCCGGCTCAAGGAAGAGCTCATCTCCCTCGGCGGCTTCGATGAGGCGGCGATCCGTGCCCTCCGCACCATGCGGGGCGTGCATACATTGATCGTCGGACACAGCCACGGACCGCGATATCGCCAACTTCCCGGCAACAAACTTCTCGTCAATACCGGCACCTGGACGAAGATGATCAACCTCGACATCCAATATCTGGGGCAGGACAGCGGCCTGACCTACGCCGTCATCGAGTACAATGACGAGGGCAAACCGACGACCAGCCTGATGCGCTGGCACGGAGATCGACCCGAGTGCGAGACGGTTCCCTACGCAGACTGACGTACGCCCTGCTCGTGGGCGGGGTGTGCTGCGTCGCGGCCGCGGTCGGCGCGGCCGCCGTCGGCGTCGCCCAAGAAGGAGCGGCCGAGCTCGTCATCGAGCCCCCGGCATCCCTCACCGTCGGCGACCGCGCGTCGGTCATTGTCGTCGTGCGCATCACCCCCCCCGGCGACCGGCCGGTGCTGGTGACGCCGAGCAGCGAGGGCACCGCCGTAGAGGTCGTCCGCGGTCGACTGCTACGCGGCGATGCGGACGACCCCGACGCCGAGGAGTTGCGCTTCTCGATCCCCATCGTCGCCCGAGCACCCGGCACCGCCGTGCTCCGGGTGCACGTATCCGGCTGGGCCTGTGACGAACGTTGTCGGCCGGTCGAAGATGACACCGAAGTCGTCATGCGTGTCGCGCGTCGCCCCCTCGAAGACCGCGACGCGCCCTAGCACTAGGGGATCAACGGGGAGCGGCGCTCAATCGCGCCGTCTGATCGGATCCGGTGAGACGGACGGTGCCGGGGCCGGCGACGCAGTGTCGAAAAGTGAAAGCTGGCCGCCCGCGTCGGGGCGCCGGAAGGTCGACTCGGGCAGTTCCTCAGGCTCGCCCTCTTCGTAGCCGAGGCGCCGGCAGTGCCCGTCGAAGAGCGCGACGGTCGCCTTCCAGCGCTCGCCGAGGCCGCCCATGCGCGCGTGGTACGACGACTCGTCGAGTTCACCGCCACGCAGCTCCCGCACGGCGTTTTGTACTTTGCGCACCCGAGCCGCCGGCAACGCCTCGCGGATGCGAAGTTGAAAGACGTCCTGCACGCCGGCGGGGAGACGCACGCTGGTCATGAACGCTCGACTGGCCCCCGCCTCTCGGGCGCGCTGGAGGATGAAGGCCACGTCGCTGTCGTTGAGGCCGGGGATGATCGGCGCGAGGGCCACTCCCGTCGGGATGCCCGCCGCCGAGAGGTGGGCGAGGGTTTCGAAGCGCCTCGAGATGGGGCTCGCCCAGGGCTCGATGCGTCGCCCGGTATCGTCGTCAGCGAAGGGGATCGAAACCCAGACGAAGCAGTCGGCCTCCTTGGCGAGCTGGGCGAGCAAGTCGCGGTCCCGGCGAATGACTGAGCTCTTGGTGATGATCGTGACGGGGTTCCTGAACTCGAGGAATGCTTCGAGGCACGCGCGGGTGAGCCGAAAGGACGCCTCGAGGGGCTGATAGCAATCCGTGACGCCGCTCAGCATCACGCGCTCGCCGCGCCACCGCTTCGCCATGAGCTCCCGCCGGAGCACCTCGGCGATGTTTTCCTTCACGACGATTTTCCGGTCGAAGTCGGAGCCGGCGCCCCACCCCAGGTACTCGTGGTAGGGCCGCGCGTAGCAGTAGGCGCAGCCGTGGT
>JAFDCW010001095.1 GCA_019312705.1 Deltaproteobacteria bacterium | reverse complement strand
ACCACCGAGACCTGCAACAGCCTCGACGACAACTGCGACGGCGCCATCGACGACGGAAACCCCGACGGCGGCGGCCCCTGCGGCGTCACGACGGGTGCGTGCACCGCGGGCACGGAGACGTGCAGCGCCGGGGCGATCCAGTGCGTCGGCGGCACGGGGCCGAGCCTCGAGGTCTGCGACACCCTCGACAACAACTGCGACGGCGCGGCCGACGAGGGCTTCGACCTCATGAACGACGTGCGCAACTGCGGCGGCTGCGGGACCGTCTGCAACGCGCTGCCGCACGCCTTCGAGACCTGCAATAGCGGCACGTGCGCCATCTCCGGATGCGTGGCTGGCTGGGTCGACCTCGACGGCTTGGACAGCACCGGCTGTGAGTACCCCTGCGACGGCGCCTCCGGGGCCACTGAGACCTGCAACGGCCTCGACGACGACTGCGACGGCACCATCGATATCGGGGTCACCCCGCCGGCGAACTTCTGCAGCTCGGTCGGTGAGTGCTCGGGCACGGCCGCGTCCTGCAATGGGACGACGTGGGTGTGCACCTACGCCGACCCGGACTACGAGGTGACCGAGGTCAGCTGTGACGGCAAGGACAACGACTGCGACGGTGCCACCGACGAACCCTTCCCGACCCTCGGAAACCCCTGCCAGAGCAGCGGCACGGGAGCCTGCATAACCACAGGAAACATCGTCTGCAGCACCGCCACCACCGTCGGTTGCAACGCCACCCCGGCCGCGGGCGGTACTGAGATCTGCAACGGCCTCGACGACGACTGCGACGGTATCCCCGACGACAATCTGCCGCTCTCGGCCTTCGCGACGGTGAACATCCCCTGGGCCGGCGGAACGAGCATCGACGTGATGCAGTACGAGGCGAGCCGCCCCGACGCCGCACCCGGCGACGAGGGCAGCCTGAGCAACATCGCGTGCTCCAAAGCGGGTGTATTGCCCTGGACCGGCGTCACCCGGGGGGAGGCTGCCGGCGCGTGTGCCGCCATGGGTGCGAGCTGGCAGCTTTGCGATAGCGCCGACTGGCAGGACGCCTGTGAGGGGCCGACGGGCAACTGCGGGTGGGGCTACGACTCCGCGTGCTCGGTGCCGGCCGCGACGACCTGCAACGGCGTCGAGTTCGACTCCGACGGCGGCACCCCTGGAGACCAGGACGCGCTCTACCCGACGGCCTCGGCGACCTTCGCCATGTGCTTCGCGGACTGGGGCGGGGCCGGGGTCATCTACGACCTCTCAGGCAACGCGAAGGAGTGGACCAATACCCTAGTCGGCACGGGCATCTACACCATCCGCGGCGGCAGCTACAACAACATCGAGCCGGGGCGTACGTGCGATTTCGACTACACCGCAGCCCACACCGACCTCTTCTTTCCGAACACAGGCTTCCGCTGCTGCCGCTACAACCCCTGAAGGCGCTCAGTCACGTCACTCGCCGGCTTACCTCCTCGGGGCGGGCCTCGAAATGCCGACAGCGATCCTCCGCGGGGCGGGCCTCGAAATGCCGCAAGCATTCCTTCGGCCCGCCCCTGTGGGGGCGCTCGGCGACTGACGCAACTGAGCGCCTTCAGCTCAGAGATCACGCCAGTCGACAGCGATCCTCCGCGGGGCGGGCCTCGAAATGCCGCAAGCATTCCTTCGGCCCGCCCCTGTGGGGGCGCTCGGCGACTGACGCGACTGAGCGCCTTCAGCTCGGTTGGTCAGGTTGGGTCGACAGCGATCCTCCGCGGGACGGGCCTCGAAATGCCGCAAGCATTCCTTCGGCCCGCCCCTGTGGGGGCGCTCGGCGACTGACGCAACTGAGCGCCTTCAGCTCGGTTGGTCAGGTTGGGTAGCGCGACTCGGACGCGACGTGTTTCCGTTCGGCGGCTGTTGAGCGACCTCAATCGGCGTACGGGAGCGGGAACGGGAACTCGAACGGGAACTCGAACGGGAACGGGAACGGGAACTCGTACGGGAACTCGTACGGGAACGGGAACGGGAGCGGGAGCGGGAGCGGGAGCGGGAGCGGGAACGGGAGCGGGAGCGGGAACGGGAACAGGAACGGGAACTCGAACGGGAACTCGAACGGGAACTCGAACGGTTCAGATTTGACGACCGTGTTCTGCTTTCATGGCGGCAGGCCCTCGGCGGTGCCTTTGAAAGGGCCTGCCGCCATGAAAACAGAACACTCCAGTCGTCCGATGGTTCACCACAATCTCCGAGTCTTTCAGCGCTCGCTGCAACTCGCCCGGGTCGTGTATGGGAATCTTCCCGCGAACTCAGCGCTTCGCGACCTGGTGAAGCGGGCGAGCCTGTCCGTGGGTGCGAATATCGCCGAGGGCGCAGTGCCGGCGCCGCTACGGCCGGCCTGTCGGCTCTGCGCGACTGCGTCGCGCTGCCGCCTCGGGCCGCCTACGCGGCGCCTTCTTGTTGAGGGGCTGCACGATGTCCTCTCAGGCGATGCGTAGGAAGCACTACGAAATCGCCCGAGGCTCGGCAGTCGAGACCGTGGCTCTCTTCGAACTGGGCGAAGCCATCGGTGAAAGCCTGCCAGTTCGTGAAGTCCGTGAGCACGGAGCGGCTATCGCCGCGATGCTGACGGCGATGGTGAGACGCTAAGCGCCGTAACCCGGAGGGCCTAGTGCCCTCCGGGTCAGTGTCTCCTACCGGCTTAGCTTGAAGAGAATCGCCACGATGTGGTCGAGCCGGTCGACCGCCGCCGGCAACTCATCGGCCCCCAAGTACCCAAGAGCCTCCGCGGTCTCGAGACACGCCGTCGACTCCCGAGCCGACCCCATGGCATTCGCGTACCTCGCCTGCCGGTTCCGCCCAGCCGACCGGCTGCCCTCAGCGACATTCAATGGAACGCTACTCAGACATCGCCTGAGCTGCCGCCCCAAATCCCTATCATGGACTTCGATCGCCTC
>JAFDCW010000022.1 GCA_019312705.1 Deltaproteobacteria bacterium | reverse complement strand
GGAGCTGGGGTCGTGATCGAGCCCGCCGTGGACGGGGCCCACGAGGCACCCCGGGACATGAACGAGACGGCGTTCACTCACATCCTTCGCCGTCTCTGGAAGCGAAGCCCCGTCATCCTCGCGGTCGTCTTCGTCGACAGCGAGGGTGAAGCCGTCGACTACTGCTCCTCCATCGACCCCTATGACGCGAAGATTCTCGGAGCGCAGATGGGGTTCACGACGAGGCAGCTGAACAACGCCATCAAGAAGCTAGGCTTCGGTGAATTGCACGAGGTGGTGGTTGGCTCGAGTGTTCGAGATCTGATCGTGCGGCGGGTTACGGACGAATACTCCCTCGCGGTTTCGGCTGTCCCGGTCGAGGGCGATCACGTCGTGTCGATGGCCATCGAGCGCTGCGTCGACGATCTTCGGCGAGAGGCTCACCTCGACACGCCACTGTGGGAGCCGCGACCAAAGCCCCTCGAGGTGTACGTCAGGGAGGCCGTCGGATGGGAGTACGCGCCGGCGCTCTTTTGCGAGGCCGAAGCCGAATGGCGGGAGGTCGAGACCGTGCTCGGGCGTTGGCAGGGCGAGGACTTCGATGACCTGACGTGTTTTCGTGTACGGACCCGCGACGGGGACGAACTCACCCTGGCCCACGACACCAAGTTGGACCGCTGGACGATGATCACCGACGATTGGTAGCGCCAGCGCCGTCTTTTCGCTCTACCAAAAGAAGAGAACGCCGCCCATCCACAGGGCTCCGGCCACCATGACCAGCGCCGTGTAGCCGATGATGTCTCGTGCCTTGGCCCCAGTGATGGCGAGCAGCGGCAGCGCCCAGAAGGGCTGGAGCATATTCGTCAGCTGGTCCCCGTAGGCGACCGCCATCACGGCTTGGCTCAGCGGCACACCCAGCGCCGATGATGCTTCGACGGCGACCGGACCCTGGACGGCCCACTGACCGCCCCCGCTGGGCACGAAGAGGTTGATGACCCCCGCAGAGACCATGGTGAGCACCCCGTAGAGTTGAGGTGTCGCCGCGGAGGTCATCCAGGTCGCAAGCATGGCTCCGAGGCCCGTGCTGCGAATGACACCCATGATGCCGGCATAGAAGGGGAACTGCAGCACGATGCCGCTGGTGCCGGCGACGGCGTTGGCGACTGCCTCGCGGTAGCGCCCGGCGGGGGCGGGCGTGGGGGCATTTTCCCCGAGGTAGTCGGTCATCGATTCGCTCGGCTCGTCCCGGCGCGGGGCGAGGGCTGCGCAGAGGGAGGGGACGATGACGATGAGCCCCAGGGTGACGACGAGGTTCATGGGGCCGAGCACGGTCTCGGTGAACGACAGGGTGCCGACCTCTGCCGCGACGTCGTCTCCGAGGAAGCGCGCTACGTTCGCTTCTGTGGTCATCATCAACGGCGCGCTCCCACTGAAGCCGCCGTGCCAGGTCATCAGGCCCGTGTAGCCGGCGGCGGAGAGCAAGGGGTAGTGGGCTGCGACTCCCCTCTCGGAGCAGCTACGCCCGACCTCTCGGGCGAGGATTGCTCCTACCACCAGGCCGAGGCCCCAGTTGAGAAGGCTCATCGCGATGGCGACGAACGACACCAGGAAGGCGGCGGAGGCTCCGGTCTGGGGGAGCACGGCGATGCGCCCGAGGGCCCGTTGGAGCAACGGGGCGGAAGCCAGGGCGTGGCCTGTGACGAGAATGAGGACCATCTGCATCGTGAAGGCGAGCAGGCTGAAGAACCCCTTGTCCCCCTGCCAGGCCTCGACGATCTCTTTCGGCCCCACCCCGGTGGCCACGGCGGCGAGGAAAAAGGTGAAAATTGTCAGGGCAATGGCCAGAACGAAGGGATCGGGCGTCGTAGCTCGGAAGAACGCTGCAAAACGGTGTCCGAGGCGGCGAATCATAGTCGGCACCATAGCGCCGTTTCACATTGCCGCGCCGCCTGAGATTCCGCTACGATTTCGGGCCGTGAGTCGACGCTGCCCCCATTGTCATGAGGTCTACGAGGACGCTGTCTTCTTCTGTGGCCAGGACGGGATCATAACGATCCAGGTCCAAGACCCCGCGGATGTGGATGCGCGCCTCGGTACACACCTCGGTGGGTACATGGTCGTCGCCCGGGTCGCAGACGGCGCGATGGGGCGAGTCTACGAGGGGCGCCATCCCGAGACGAAGGCCCGGGTGGCAATCAAGGTTCTCCACCCCGACGTCGCCAAAGACCACGTCGCCGTCGAGCGCTTCAAGCGCGAATACCAGACGGCCAACGAGTTCGACAATCCGTACATCGTCAAGGTGCTGGAGTTCGGTGAGACCGGCGACGGAAGCTGGTTCCTCAACATGGAGTACCTCGTGGGCGAAGAACTCGGGGAGCTTCTGCGTCGCGAAGGCGCGATCGGACGCGAACGCATCGTCCGCATCCTGACCCAGGCCGCCCTCGCCCTAGACTACGCGCACTCCTTCGGCGTGATTCACCGCGATCTCAAGCCAGACAACATCTTCCTCTGCGACGGCGATGACGGCGTCGAGGTTCGGCTGCTCGACTTCGGGTCGGTGAAGCTCCAGATGGAGATGGGACCGAAGCTGACGGCATTCGGAACGACTCTCGGATCGCCCTACTACATGTCGCCGGAGCAGGCGATGGGGAAGCAGGACGTCGACCAGCGAACGGACATCTTCGCGGTTGCCGCGATCCTCTTCGAGATGTGCACCGGAAAGATCGCATTCGAAGGATCTTCGGTCGCTGAGATCTTGATGAAGATCGTCAACGGCACGCCGCCTCTTGCGAGCCAGACCCGGCCGGGCTTGCCGCCGGGCCTCGACGACGTCATCCAGAGGGGCCTTGCCAAAGACAAGGCCAATCGCTACGAGTCTTGTGCAGGATTGGCAGGCGCCGCCCTCGCCGCCTACGGCCTCAGTGGGTCCGTAGAAGAACTCGCGAGGACCCCAGCATCTGCTCTCGTGGAGCGCCTCTCCCACGTGACTGCCCCGGCGGCGCCGCCGGGCGGGACCCCGCTGTCTATTCCTCAGACGCCGGACCCGATGCCCGCCGGCGTCGGCGCGGTGACGAATGCGGCCTTGATGCCGCGGGCCTCGGTCCCCACGGGCCTCATCATCGTAGTTGGGGCGGCCCTCCTCGGCGCCCTCATTCTCGGTGGAACCGTGGTCACGCTCCTCTTCCTCTGAGAGGGGCCTCCGCTACTGCCTACTCGGCGGTCACCAGAGTGAACGCGCCGTTGGTCAGGGTCAGGATGCGCGTGCTCTCGAGGGGGCCGCGGTCGGGGCCGAAGCCGCCTCCCGGGGTGACAGTTTCCATGCGCGTTCGGTGGAGCTCGTCGGCGAGGTCCGGCCTAGTCAGTGCCCCCCCGTCGACGCCCCGGCGAACCAGACTCACAGCGTCGTAGGCCCAGGCGGCGAACGCGTTCGGGGAGAGCCCAAAGCGCTCCTGGAAGGCGTCGGTGAACTCGCGACCCCGGCCGGTCGCGACCGGCGCCCAGTAGGGGGCCGAGAAGAGCGCGCCGTCGAGGTACCGGCCGGTCGAACGCGCGAGGGACTCGGAGAACGCAACGCTCGGAAAGAGCATCGTCACGGAGCGGCGGTCCCCGGAAGACGCGCCTCCCCCGGCCGTGCTCCAGAGTCCCGTGCTCGCGAGGGCCGGCGCCAGGAGCGCGACCCGGTTGGCCGCATCCGCGATGAAGAGCGCGTCAAAGTCCTCGTCGTGGAGCGCCGCGGCGTCGCTGCCAAAGGCTGTCGCGGCGCTATCGTATGCCCGCCGAACCACGAGCTCGGCCCCAGCCGCGGCCACGCTCTCGGCGAATGCATCGGCCATGGCGGTCCCGAAGCCCGACTCGGGGTGCAGTACGGCGAAGCGCGTTGCGCCGCGGGCCGCCGCGGCCCTCACCAGCGCATCCGTCTCCCCCCGAGGGCTCATGAACATTCGGTGCACCATCGGGCCGATTTCGGTCAGATCGGCGTTTGGCGAGAGTGCGACGAGGGGCACGCCGAGTTCTTGAGCGCGCCGCGCTGCCGCGTCCGCCGTGGCCCCAGAGAGCGGGCCAACGATGGCGATCACGCGATGCAGGGTGACGAGCTCTTCGACCGCGGCTCGGGCTCGGGACGGCTCTCCGCCATCATCGCGAAATACGATTTGAGGGCTGTCCGCATTCGCCGGCCCTTGGTGCCCCGCCCCGAGGGCGAGCATCATGCCCTTGAGAGCCAGCTGACCGACCTCCCGGCCACGACCGGAGAGGGGAAGGATTGCCCCGATGGTTCGCGGGTCTGCGTCCTGACTTCGGTCCGCCCGCACCGCCATCTCGATGAGTTCGTCGTCGAGCTCGATGCCCTCCTGTCGGAGCTCTTCCGCCAGTTGATGTACCCGGGCCATGTCTCCGGACTCGTACGATTGTCGAAGGGAGCGCTGGGCCACGAGGGGCCATGCGGCTCCGTCATGGGGTAGCTCGTCTGCGGCGCGGCGAATCTCTTCGGCCGTATGGGGTTGGTCGACGAGCTCCGCGATGCGCTGTCGGGCACCCTCCTTTGCCTCATCCGAGACGGGGGCCCGGGTGAGCGCATCGAGGGCTTCGATCGCCATGACCGGGTCACCGAGTTGGTCGGCCGCGGCGGCAATGGTCTCGAGGAGGATCGTGGTCTCCGTTGGGTCCACGGTTTGCCCGACGAAGGGGCGGAGCCGCGCCAGGGCTTCTTCGTTTTGACCAAGCATCTGGAGCGCAACCCCGTCGTAGAATCGCCCCTTCTCTGCGATGGCGTCGTCTGGGTGGCCCGCCACGACGGCGAGATGGGGCCGGGCGTCGGCGGGTTCTCCTTCGGCGAGGAAGATGCGTGCCAGGCCGAGGTGGGCTACGGGCGTCAGAGGGTCGTCGGGGCGCTGGGCGAGGAAGAGCTCGAAGCGCCGTTTTGCGTCCTCGAGGTCTCCCGCCGAGAGCGCTGCCCGGGCCGAGTCCATCTCGGCCTCCGCTTCCGGGTCGTCGCTCGTGAGGGCGGGGAGGTTGATCGTGGTCGTCCCGGCGCTGGGGGGGCAACCGAGGGAGAGCACCAGGAGGCAGGCGAGGGTCGCCACCGTTAGCCTGTGCCAGAGCCTCGTCATGGGGGCAACTTTTCGTCATCTGGAGACGCCGCCGGGGGCTCATCAACGGGGCCGGCGGAAGCGGCCAGCAGGGTGGCGAAGGACAGCGCCCGAGTTCCGGCCTTTTCGAAGGCGCGGCGTGAGGCCGGGCAGGGGCTCACGATGGCGCCGCCCCCTGCGAGCTCGTTGTCGGCGTGCCGCTCTTTGGCTATGGCCTGGGCAGATTCCGGGGACGTCCGCGGGAGTTGCCCGCCGGCACCGCTGCACTCGGCATGCTCTCGGGTTTGATGCAGCTCTTCGGGGCGCCGGCCGAGGACCCGCGTGAGAACCTCGCGAGGGGCATCGTAGACGCCAAGGCCGCGCCCGAGGCGGCAGGGATCGTGGTAACGAACAGAGCCCGCGGTCACCGCGACGACCGAGAGGGAGTCGAGATTCTCGGCGGCCAACTCGCTCAGGTGCAAGAGTTCGGGGGCGTCGCCGCGGGAGTCCCGGCGAGATTCACCGCGAAACGATGGAAACGTGGGGTCGAGCGCCGGGGCCAGAACCCGAAGGGCGTGCAGGCACCCGGGGTCGAGAAAGACCACCCGCCTAGCGCCTCCCGCGTCGTCGATGAAAGCCCGCGCCGCTCGGAGGAATCCGTCAGGGTCTCCTGCGTCGAGGAGGGGCAGGCCGCAGCACCGACCGCCGAGGACCGCAGCGGACTTCTTCGTCAGACCCTCGACGGCTAAGAGACCGGCTCGGGCTTCTTCGGGGGCGGTGACGCAGGCGGTGCAGCCGGGCGCGTAGGCGATCGTCGAGGTCGCCTTGGAGCTGCTTTCTGCCGAGTCCCCGAAGATGGCCGCGGCGGCAGCGCTCGCCCGAGCAACGCGCCCTCGATGGGTCTCCCGGAGCTCTCGGGCTGCGCGGGGAGCGGTCCCCCGAGACAGCGCCTCGGCTCGTCCGGCGCCCAGGGCGACGGCGACCTCATTGTCGTGGTCGCAGAATGTCTTGCAGCGCATGCAGCCGGTGCACGCCCACCACGTGGCCGCGACCTCGTCGGTATGGGGGAGGTTGCCGTTGGCGACGTGGTGTAGCGCGGCCATCTTTGCCCAGGGGGTTGTCGTCTCCCGGCCTTCGACGGTCGCCACGGGGCACGCGTGACGGCACAGCTTCGGACAGAAGGTGCAGTACGTATGCTCCTTTTCGTGAGCGTCGACGAGCGGTAGCTGGCTCGGCATGAACACGGTTTATCACGCCTCAGGCCTCCGCGTCCCCTGGCACCGAGATTGCGCCCACGCTATATCGCCGCCTGATGCCGCGCCCAGAACGTCGTGAACTCCTTTTGCGGTCGGCCCGGGCCCTGAGTCCGACGGTCCGCGAGCTGGGCTTTCGAACGGCGGACGGTGAGGCGTTCGACTACGTCGCCGGTCAGTGGCTCACGCTTTACGTCGCCACAGACGAGGGTGAGCTTCAGCGCAGCTACTCGATCGCTGCCTCCCCGGACCCGGTGGAGCCGGATCGCGTCGAACTCGCGGTGACCTTCGTCGAAGGAGGGCCGGCTTCCGGTGCCCTGCACGCCATGTCCTTGGGAACCCGCGTCGACGCCGGGGGTCCCCTCGGCTTCTTCACCCTCGACGGCGTTCCGCCGGAGGCGCCGGTCGTCCTGGTCGGTACGGGCACCGGCGTTGCCCCTCTCCGGGCGATGTTGCAGGCCGAGCTCCGCCGCTCTCCCGTCGAGGGGCCGCCCATCACTCTGCTCTTCGGCTGTCGCACCCCCGAGGACATTCTCTATCGTGAAGAACTCGAGGCCCTGGCGGCCGCCCACGAACGATTCCACTACGCGTCGACGCTCTCTCGGGCCGCGGGCGACTGGCCGGGGCGGACCGGCTACGTGCAGACGCATCTCGGTGAGCACTGTGCGGGTCCAGAGTCCCACGTCTTCATCTGTGGCCTATCGAAGATGGTCAAGGACGTGCGGCGTCTGCTCAAAGCCGATTTCGGCTACGACCGATCGCGGATCCACACGGAACGCTACGACTGAGTTCAGTGTGGGATGCAGAGTCACGGGAGGGAGTATCGCGACGGACCGCGGTTTCTGCTGGTCGAGGTGTCGGGGGCCCCGGAAGTCACCGGGCGTATCGCGAGTTCATCGCTCGCGCCGCAGAGCTCGCACTTGCCCTCGGCGCGGCGACGCACGACGTCATCGGATGAACTCGTATCGCCCATGGGCCCTCGGTCTCGAGATTACCGTCGAACCGTGTAGATGACCTGCTGCCTCGAGGCACCCTCATTGGCGGGGAAGGTCTGGGCACGGATCAGTGGCTCGATGCATGCGGCGACCGACGCCGGCGTGACGGACACGGTCTCCACGGCACCTTCTCCGCTGAAGAGCAAGATTACCCGAGCCGTTCGCGGGCGCCCTTCGGTGGTGGACAGACAGAGGGTCAGTTCGCGGCGGACTGGGGCGAGCACGTCGCCGACAATCTCCACCGTAATGGTCTGAGGGCGCGCATCCTCTTGCTGCTCCTCCCCGTCTGCCTCTGCTGCGGCGTCCTCGTCTACGGTTGGGGTCTCCCGCTCGGCGTCCGCCGCTTCGGCTGCCGCTTCGGCCTCGTCCATCGCCGTGACCGCGTCCCGGGCCTTGCCGCGGACTGGCGCGAGGCCCATCGTGTCGTCCGCGATCTCTTCGAGGAGGTCTCGGGCCACCGGCCCCTCGAGGCTCACCAGCGCGTCAATCCCGGCGCCCAGGGCCACGGTGAGCTCATCGTCGGCCTCCTCGGCGTGGTACAGCCGCAGGTATTCGCCGATCGGCGCCGCGGCGCTCTCGTCACCCAGTTCCCCCAGGGCGATGAAGATCAGGGCCACTGCGGCCAGGTCGGTAGCGGGGTCCCGGAGGTGGGCAATCAGATGGGGAACGGCTGCCCGCTCCTCCATGCGCGCGGCTGCTCGGGCGAGGGCACCCACCGGCGGAGCGGTCGTGCCTTCGAGAAAACGCGCGTGCCGTTCGAGGGCGGTGACGAGTTCCTCGCGCCCTTCTACGCGATCGCCGAGGGCGGCGCAGGCTGTGGCGCGGACCTGCTCAGGCAGGGCTCGTCGGTCGCAGAGAGTGATCAAGTTCGCCGTCACGTCGGCCCCGGAGGAGGCGGCGAGCTGGCTGACGGCGAAGAGCAGGGCCGGAGCCAGGCGTGCGTCGGGGTTCTGGATCGCTGCCGAAAGTTGGTCGGCGAGGCTCTGAACCTCGCCACTCGCGGCTCCTGCAGCCGCGAATCCGCCGACGCGGAGGGCGGTCACCACCGACGTAGCCTCCGAAGACGCGGTCCAAGTGACCCGGCCGTCGGCAGCCGAGAGGCGACGCAGGGCCCCGGCGGCGTCGGCGATGATCACGCCGCCGGCCAGGGCGCCGCCGCCGACGATGTCGGCGTCGTTTTCGTAGACCCACTTGACGGCGCCGGTTTCTGGAGCGAGGGCGAATACCAAACGGTAGAAGGTGTAGTAGATGTTGTCGTCGCTGAGTACGACCGCCTCCCCGTTACCGGTCGGCAGAAAGTCCAGGCGGACCCGGTGGACGGCGCTCTGGGGCGACGGCGGGGGCGCATATGCGTCCCGCATGAAGGACGGCGTGCCAGGCAATTCTCCGACGGACGCCCCGAACCACGCCGCACCATCCCGAGTACCTCGGACGGTCGCCGACGTGAGCCGGATGAGGTTGGCTTGGCCGGTGTAGACGTTGTCCGAGGACACGAGTGCGTGGCCGATGACCTCATCCGAGATGCGCACCCGGGCGAGTTCTTCGCCGGTCTCGCCATCGAGCACGCTGAGGTTCTGGTTGCTCCACGGGATGAAGAGCATGCCCGCCCGAACCGCAGGGACGCCCATGGCGAAGGTGACGTCGATGACGTCGTGCACGTCGCCGCCGCGGGCAATGATCATGCGGCTCTGGGCGCCGACACCGCCGCCGGTCGAGAGTACGGCTACCGCGAGGTCCCCCTCGCCGGCTGCGCCCACGAGGGGCAGGGAACCTGCGTCCTCCCGGAATACGATAGCCCCGGTTTCGAGGTCCCGGGCGATGATGGACGGGGCCTCGAGGGTGAAGACTAGGCGCCCGGCGATCTGGGGAGTGCTCGTCGATGCGCTCGGCTGACGCCAACGAACTTCTGCCGATTCGAGGTCGAAGGCGACGAGCTCGGGGGGGGTCCCCCCGAGGGAAACCGCCACGGCCGGTGCCCGCGGGGCCGGCGCCGTCGCCATGCGCGCGAGCACTGGGTCGAGCTGTTCCGATCGGTTGTCGGGGAAGGTCGGCCCGAAAGCACCACCACCGCCGCCGCAGGCCGCGACGAGGGGAGTGAGGCTGAGTACGAGTATCGCGATGCGCTGCGTCCGGTTCATTGCACGATCCTCTCGGCCGCTGCCGTAGCCGCTTCCCGAAGGGCGCGGTGACGTCGGTCGTCCGGGACGGCCGCGGCCGCGTCCACCAGGAACTGACGAGCGTCCGGGGTGGCGAGCTCGGCGATGCGTCCCAGCACCTCGAGCTTCGTCTCCTGCGCCATATTCTCGCGGGCGATGATCTCGGACAGAGCAGGGTTCAACACGTCGAAGGGTACCTGCCCGAGGTAGGCGAGGACCCGCGCCACCTCGCCGGCGGCGACCAATTGGCCGAGGGAGGTGGCGGCCTCGAGGATGTGGCGGTCGAGGGCGTGGAAGAGAGCGTCCGTGGCGTCCGTGGCTTCGATCTGTCCGAGCCCAACTGCCGCTGCCGAGCGTACGTGCTCGTCCTGATCGGAGAGAGCCGCCTGGAGAGCGCTCGAGGCTCCGTCGGGGCGGCACGAGATGATCCCCCCCACCGCCCGCGCACGAATCTCGGCGCGCCGATGGCTCAGGAGCACGAACAACACTTCGCCGGCTTCGGGGCGTGCGAGCACGGTGAGGGTGTCCACGGCGGCTCCGAGCAACTCCGGCGGCAATCCCTTCGTGATCCGCGCAGCGAGCAACGGCACGAAGCTTGGGTTCCCAGACAAGCCGATGGTCTCGATGGCGAGCTCGACGACGTCCCGGTCCGCGGAGTCGAGCCGTTCCTCGATATCTGCAGGGCGGACCCGCGGCCCCCGTCGTCTCTGGCCCTCGGCGGTGCCTGCAGCCAGCGTCAGTAGCGCCAGGCCCAGTGCAGCGATCGTGTTTCCCCTCATACGTGCCTCCCGGCGGGTTGGTATCGCGCCGAAACCCCGTAATCAAGACGGCATCGTCGGGAGTCGTCCACCCTTGTCGCGGACCGGCGGTACCGGGCATGCTGCGCCCGTGGACCGTCGCCCCTCAATCTTTGCCTCTCTAGCCTCCATTTTTCTCAGTTTGGTGGTTTTCGGCGGGGTTTCGGGTGCCCAGGACGGCCAAAACAGCCAAAACAGCCAAAACACCCAAGCCCCCGCAGCCCCTCGCCAGGCCGAGGGGCTCCCTCCTGAGTTCTTGGCGGCGGATGCGGATCCCCTCGAACTCGCTCGGGCAGTGGCTCGCCACGGGGATGGAGCGATCATCGAGGCGCTTGGGGGAGCCGCCGCCGATCGAGCGTTCTTGGCGATCCAGAGCACACCTCACCTCGCCGAACCCGAGGGCGCTCTCCCGGTCCTCGCGGCAATCGCGGTGGGCCGTGATCCGGACCTAGCCCCGGCGGCTGCCCTCGCTGCCCTCCGGGTCGCCGAGGGGCTAACCGCGTCCTCCCTCGTGATTCGGGAGGTGAGCGCCGAGGATTTGCGCGGGGCGACGGAACTCTTCGAGGCCGCTGCCGATGACGAGACCGCCCGCCGCGACATCCGCCAGGCCGCCCACTTGGTGGTGGCGCGTCTCCGGGACCTCTCCGCGCCAACGAATCCTTAATCCGCTAGTGCGTGATCCAGAGCCACGGAAGGTTTCTCGCTCGTTCCACGGCTCCCTCGCGGCGTCAGGAAGACTCGAAAATGCGGTGCATTTCCATCGCCTCCCTTCCTTGCGAGGAAACCGCGGCCCGTCGCGATACTCCCTCCCGTGACTCTGCATCACACACTAGTCAGCGTCGATGGCTCTCGCCACCGCCCTTTCGATGGCTTCGGCTAGCCCTCTGAACTCTTCGACCGAGAGCGTCTCTCCCCGTCGTCGTCCATCGATCCCAGTCGCTTCGAGGGCGGCGTCCACTTGGTCGCCTTCGAACTTGCGTCGCAGGGCGTTGCGCAGCGTCTTGCGGCGCGCGTCGAAGGCCGACCGGACGACGCCTCGGAAGGTTTCGGTCTCCTCCGCTCGCAGCTCCGCTGGGGGCACGAGGCGGGCGACGGCGCTAGCGACCTTTGGCGGCGGGTGGAAAGAGCCGGGCGTCACGTTGATCACTCGCTCGACCTCGAAGGCGGCACGGACGAAGACGGTGAGGGCCCCGTACGCGCTCGTCCCCGGGTCGGCGGCGAGGCGGTCCCGTACCTCGCGCTGGACCATCACTACCGCAGCCGCTATCGCGCTCCTTTGTCGCACGAGGTTGCGCATGATGGCGCCGGTTGCCGCGTAAGGAAGGTTGCCCACCAGGGTCAGAGGTCCCCCTAGCTCGATAGCGAGGGCACCGAGGTCGAGGGACGTCGCGTCGCCGGCGCGGACCTCGAACGCATCCACATCGCCAAACTCGGCCTCGAGGACGGCGATCATCTGCGGGTCCTTCTCGACCGCCACCACCCGGGAGCCGCGGCGCAGGAGCTCGCCGGTGAGGGTGCCGAGGCCCGGGCCGAGCTCGACCACCGGAGCGCCGGGAGCGGCGTTCGCAGCGTCGGCGATACGCTCGACGACGCTGCGCGCGATCAGGAAGTTCTGGCTCATGCGGCGCTTCGGGGCGAGGCCGTAGCGAGCGAGGACCTTGCGGGGGTCTTCGAAGGCTGGAATGCCGGCGCTCACGCGACCCCTCGCCGCGCTGGGCCTTGGGAGAGGCGCGCCGTCCTCGGGTGGCGCTCTCCGGCGCTCACGACGGGGATGCCCATGCGGCCGAGGCGCGTCCGGGCGTCCCGAAGACGGCGAGATTCGCCGTGCTGGTAGACTACGGCGAGGTCAGCTTCGAGATCCGAGGTGGGCGCGGGCGCGAAGCTCTGGGCGTCGGGCACGATGAAGATCATCGCGTGGCCGTGGCTCTTCGCCAACCGCGCCGAATTGAGTAGAGGCTCGATGTCTCCTGCGCCGTCGAAGTCCGTGATCACCATCAGCGACGCGGGCTCGCGTTTCTTGCCCGACGCGCGTTGGAGGGCGTCGGCGAGGCCAGGCGCCTTCGTCCCACCCTCCGGGGTCGGGCGATACGGTAGGGGGATGCCTCGGGCCTGGCAGAACGCTCGCATGCTCGCCCCCGTCGGGGACCCGGCGATGATGTCTCGGTTCGCGCGTTCACCGTCGAGGCTGCGCCGAACGTGGCGAAGGAGGGCGGGCACATCCCACCGATCGTCAGTACCCGTCCGTATCGAAAAGTCGACGCCGTCTTGGTTGCGCACATAGCGACCCACCGTGCGGATCACCTCGTCGTCGGTGACGTCGGTGAGGTCCTGGTCGACGACCTCCGTCGCCGAAAGCAGCGCATCATAAATACGAATCATGTGAGTCGACCCGTCGCGCGGCGGTACGAAGGACAGAACCCGGCCGTCGACGGTCACCAGGCCGAAGCGGTCACCTTCGTCCAGAGCCTTGCGAGCTTCGGCGGCAGCGGCCTCGATGGCGAAGTCGAGCTTGCGACTCCCCGGGGGGCCGCCGCGCATCGTGCCGCTGACATCCAAGACGATCACCCGGGTCTCCTGGACCTCTTGTTCGACCTCGCGGACCATCAACTTGCCGGCTCGTGCGCTGGCCTTCCAGGCGATGCTCTTGAAGGGGTCCCCCGGGGATAGCTCGCGGAGTTCGTGTAGCTCCGTGCCTCCTCCGCGCCGTCGCAGCAGGTTCCGTCCGCTCCGGTCTACGCCCAGGCTCGACCGCAAGCGGGCCACCGAACGCAAGCGGGCGGCTCGGGGGAGGACCTTGATGGCGAGGGGGTTCGGGAAATAGAGCGGGACCTCGAAGAGTCCGAGGGGGCCCCGGAGCGTCACCGAGAGGCCGTGGAGGACTACGCGGCCGGCCGCCGGCGCGACGAGGGTGAAAGAGAACTCGGTTCGAGAGCGCGCGGCGAGGACCAGTTCGGTTGGCTCGTCTTCTTTGACCGTCGCGCCGCCGGGAACGATCGGGCTCAACTTCGAAAGCAGCAACGACATGGGCCCGCGGTGGCGGATGTAGCAGCGCACCTCGAAGGGGGCGCCGGGGACGACGGCGCCGCCCCCTGCTGAGGGGTCTCCGTGGCCGAGCCACCACGCGAACTCGAGACGCTGACGGCGAACGCGGCGCCCGATGGGCATGGTTACCCCGAGGGCCAAGGCCAGGCCCACGAAGCACGCGCCGGCGAGGGCTGTCGTGACGGCGGAGGCCGTCCCGAGGCCGATGCTCAGTATCGCGATGCACCCTACGAAGGCGGCGAGGGCCGATGGCGTAGGGATGGGGAGCAACGCTCAGGCTCCCCGGCGGTGAGGAACTTGTTCGAGCGCTTGGCGGATGACGGCTTCGCTCTGGGTGCCTTCCATCTCGGCCTCTGGGGTCAGCACCAGCCGATGGGCGAGGACGGGGATCGCTAAGGCCTTCACGTCGTCGGGCAATGCGTAGGCGCGGCCCGAGGCGAGGGCCCGGGCACGAGACGCCATGAGCAGCGCGAGGGAAGCTCGGGGCGATGCGCCGAGGAATACGCGGGCGTGCTCTCGGGTGAACGTGCTGAGGCGAACGCAGTATTCGAGTATCTCTTCTTCGACGTGCACCTTGCGTACGAGGCCCTGCATCTCGAGGATAGTCTTGGGGTCGAGGATGGCTCGAGGGGTCGGCGCCGTGCCCATGAATCGAGCCAGGATGGCCTTCTCTTCCTTCGCCCCTGGGTAGCCGATGACCAGGCGCACCAGGAAGCGGTCGATCTGCGCTTCGGGCAGCGGATACGTTCCCGCCTGCTCCACGGGGTTCTGGGTCGCCAAGACGATGAAGGGAGCCGGCAGCTGACGCGTATCGCCCTCGACCGTCACCTGCTGCTCCTGCATCGCTTCGAGGAGCGCGCTCTGGGTTTTGGCTGGGGCGCGGTTGATCTCATCGCCGAGGACGACGTTGGCGAAGATGGGGCCTTCGCGGAGCTGAAAGATGCCGTCCTTCGGGGAGAGCACGTACGTGCCGGTGATGTCGGCGGGCAAGAGGTCCGGGGTGAACTGGATCCGCCGAAAGCCGCACCCGAGGGTGGTGGCGAAGGCTTTCACCAACGTGGTCTTGGCTACCCCGGGGACCCCTTCGAGCAACACGTGGCCCTGGGCAAGGAGCGCCGTCAGGAGCAACTCCGGGACTTCTGGGGCGCCGATGTACACCGACTGAACCTCGGCGATGACCGCAGCCGCGAGCTCTCTGGCTCGGGCGAGGGAGTTGTCGTCGATCTTCTTTTCGAGTCCGGCCACGGCTCTCTATACCCTGATTGGGGCCTCCCTATCGAGTCGCGAGAGAATGTGCTCCCCGAGGCGGACGATGCGGTCGAACCGCGACGGGCTCACTCGCGGAGGGCGGGGGCTGCGATCTCGCTGTTCTCGAAGCGTGTCGAGTTCGACGAGGAGCGTCTGGGCGTCGATGACCTCGGCCGAAGAGAAGCCGCGCCCCTCGAGAGCCGCGAGCACGTCCCGGAGAACTGGGCGCTCCCGTAGTTCGAGCAGGCGCATGAGCTCGCCCTCGAACTCGAACTTGTAGACTAAGGTGGGCGCAAAGAGGTCCTTATGGTGCCGCGCGAAATACCCCACCCTCCCGACGAAGCCTCCGGAGGCTGGGAGGCGGGCGAACATCTGGGAGCCATCGTAGGGCGTGCGCCGGGGCAGGGAGGTTGCCGCGACCACCAGGAGAATCGCCGAGAGCGCGATCGCGCCCACGAGCAGCGCGGCCGCGGGCGTAGGGGCCCCGGCGAGGTCCTCGAGCCACCGCGACAAGTCGTAAAATGGGCGGTCCGCGCCGGGCTCCCCTAACCGACCGAAGAGCTCCGCGTTCCCGGTGACCAGATAGACTGTTCCGTCGCCGCCGGCGTCGAGGTAGCGATAGAGGTTCTCCGCGAACCGTCGGTTGTCGCGGAGCTCCAGCATGTTGTTGATGACGATGCTCGGGTCCCCGACCGCCACGAGGCGTCCCTCGCCGACCGCCCCCGCGAGCACCAGAGCGTGCCCTGCCTCGTCGAACGAGAAGAGCGCGTCGAGCTCTTCATGGCGCAGAGTAATTGGATGGTTCGCGACGAGGCCGGATACGCCGGAGGTGAGGGCGTGACGTGTCGTCGACTGGGCGACGGGCAGGTTGGGATTCGACCGCAGGTTCGGCACGGCGCCGAGGTCGGCCTCGGTCCGAGAGATCCCGTAGGCGCGAAGGAGAGCGGCTCCCCGACCGTAATCGTCGAGGAGGGCCAGGCGACCGCCGGCCCGGATGAAGGTCGCGATCGCCTCGATGG